>NZ_JBVHLF010000013.1:102754-155801 GCF_055559155.1 Kitasatospora sp. NPDC024654 | reverse complement strand
TCCTTCGTCGTTGTGGCGTGAACAACCCCAGTGTCGACCCCGGCACCGGGGAGCCCACGAGGAGCGGAGGCCCCGCCCCTTCATCGCATCAGCGGTGACCGCCGGCGGAGGACGGGCGGCCCGGGCCGGCGGCGGGCTCGCCACCGCCGGAAGCGCTGTGGGCCGCGGCTGACTGCGAGCCCCACAGGACGCACGGTACGGTGGGCGAGCCGTCGGATCGTCAGATCGGGGCGTCAGATCACGACGGCGTTCTCGGCCCGCGGGCCCGTCCACCCCCGCGCGACGTCGAACTGGACCCACCGGCCCTCGACGGGCTCACGGGAGCCCTGCGCGACGATGTCCGAGTGGCGCGCGAAGACGTCGGCGCCGCCGTCCTGTGCGATGAGGCGAAGCCCTTCTCGGCCTTGAACCACTTCTCGCTACCCGTGGCCGTCGCCCTCCCTTAGGCCAGGTGGACGGGCCCGCGGGCCGGGCAGCGCGCCGAGCCTTCGCCCTGGTCGCCCGTCCGAGGGAAGCCGGATGCGACACATGGAAAACGCGCCGCAGGACGAGCCGGCCGGCAGTCATAGATCCACGGGAACAAAATCCCAATCCACGGGATCCAAATCCACGGGAACCGAACCCGCAACCGCGGCCAGCAGTGGCACGGTAAATCCGCGGAGCACGGAGAACGGGAATCCCTCCGGAAATCGGCCACCCCGTCGGGGCCGCCCGGGGGCCCGCCCACGGAGCTCGGGGGCCTACCGGGGCCGGACCGGGGCAGTCCCCCGATCACCGAGACCGCGTCGCTTCCGAGCGGGAGCACCCACCGCCACCGCCTCCCACCGCCCGCCGACCTGGCGCCGCACCGGGCCGGCCCGCCTCCATGCCAACCGCCACCGGCCTGACTACTGACGGGTCGCCTCGAAGGCGGCCAGGGCCTCCTCGGCGGTGACCGGGGCGAACGGCTCGAGGGCGGCGACCTCGAAGCGGGACAGGCGCAGGTACCGCTCGTCGGTCTCGGTCAGGGTCCAGCTGTGCTCGGTGCGGGCGGTCATCGGCTGACCGTTCTTGGCGATGCCCTGCCAGGCGAAGCCCATGGCGAGCTGGTAGGTCCGGCCCCGGCCGGGGGTCACGACCAGGTCGAGCACGTTGTGGTTGCTGATGTCGACCAGGCCGCAGGCGCCGTCGTACCAGGCCGAGACCTCCTCGAAGGTGTGCAGCACCCGGCCGTCGGAGAGAGTCATCGCCAGGTCGTCGGTGATGAGTTCGCGAAGCGGCTCGGCGTCCGGGGCCGGCCGCTCCAGCAGCGAGAGCCAGCAGCGAGAGCCAGTAGTGCAGGAAGGCGCGCACCCCGTTCCCGCCGTGGGCGTCGGCGAACGGCGCCTCGTGCCGCGAGAGCACCTGCTCGCCGAAGGTGCTGATGCGCGGCAGCCACTCGTCCGCGTCGTGCACCAGCTCGAAGTCGTAGCGGATCACGGCGGCACCGTGCAGGCTCGGGCCGCGGGTCTCGAAGTCGTGGGTGACGACGGCGCTCGCGACGGTGTCGCCGGTCCGGGTCAGCTCGAGGCTGCGCAGGTGGTGGGCGTTGGCCTGGCCCGGGTAGGCCCGCGACAGGCCGTCCAGGTACGCCTGGCGGCCGCTGACGTCCGGCAGGCCGCTCTCGGGCGCGCGGCGCAGGGTGAACTCGGGGGTGAGCAGCTCGACGTGGTGGGCGAGCGGCTTGGGCTCGGTCTCGTAGCAGGTGTACCAGCGGTGCACGACGGTCCGCACGCGGTTGCGGTAGGAGGCCTCGGTGAGGGCGGTGCGTAGCCGGTCGAGGGCGGTGGTCTCGGACATGGGCGGCGCTTTCGGTGCGGAGGAAGCGGGCGGATGTCCATTGCGTGTACACACATACGATAGTTAGTGCGTGCGCACACACGCACCTCGGTGCGGGGAGCGGCTCGAGTCGGGCCGACCTCGACCACCCGGCGAGAGCCGTGAACGGAACCCGGGAGCGTCGGCACCGGCCGCGCCCCGTCGGCGGATGCCTCGCCAGCACCGGCCGGACCACCGACAACTGACCTGCGACCAGGCCGACGTCACGCGTTCGAGTTCAACAGTGCGGCAGTGATTGGGGAGTGCCGGGCATGGGACGATTGGTGCCGGGCATGGGACGATTGCACCATGAAGGTGATCGACTTCGTCCTCAATGTGATCTGGTTGGTTCTCTGCGGCATCTGGATGGCCATTGGTTATGCCATCGCGGGAATTGTGTGCTGCGTGCTTATTATTACCATCCCGTTTGGCGTGGCGAGTTTCAGGATTTCGGGCTACGTGCTGTGGCCGTTCGGGCGGACCACCGTGGCACGGCCGGACGCGGGCGTGCCGTCGCTGATCGGCAACGTCATCTGGTTCGTCTTCGCGGGGTGGTGGTTGGCGCTCGCGCACATCGCCACCAGCATCCCGTTGTTCGTCTCCATCGTCGGAATCCCGTTCGGGTGGGCGAATCTGAAGCTGATCCCGGTCTCGCTGATGCCGCTGGGCCGGGAGATCGTCCCCAGTGATCGGGGGTTCGCCGGCCGCTGAGCACGGCCGGCGGCACCGGACGACGTGCCGGCGGCGTGCCATGACGGCGCGTCAATCGTCGAGGGTGGCGCGGACCTCGGCGGCGAGGGCGAGGGGATCGCCGGTCGGGGTGGTGGGGTAGGGACCGGTGCGGTGGGCCCAGGCGTCGTCGTGGGCGAACCAGTCGATCGGAGCCGGGGGCGTGCCGGTGGTCAGGGCCGCGTCCAGGGTGGCGAAGTAGGCGGCCCAGCGCGGTGCGTACAGGTCGCGGACCAGGCCGGACCACTCGCGGTTGGCGTAGTCGTGCACCCCGGCCTCGCTGGGGGTGCGGCCGGCCCAGGTGGTCAGGATCGAGCGGGCGTCGTACTCCAACTGGTCGCGCTCGGCCGGGGTGGCGCCCCAGGAGCGGGCGGCGGCCAGCCAGGGGCCGAGCAGGAAGCGCGGGTCGGCCGAGACCAGCCGGTCCAGCAGCGCCTCGTCCGCGTTCCACCGCGCCACCAGGGCGCGGAAGCCGGCCAGGTCGCGGGCGCCGTACGCGGTGGCGATCGCGGGCAGCAGCACCCGGCTCCGGTTGGTCAGCGCCTGCCGGGCGACGTCCACCAGGTCGTAGCGGTAAGCGTCGGTGGCCCGCAGCTCGGCGGGGGCCCGGAGCAGCTCGTCCAGCGCGTCGCGCACGGTGGCCGGGTCGTAGCGCAGGACGGGCGGGCTCCAGCTGGCGGCGGAGGTCGCGGTCAGGCTCGGCCGGGCGGTGAAGAGGCTGTCCTGCGGCTCGCTCCAGGCGCCGGACGGCAGGCTGTACGGCCCGCGGCGGAGCAGCTCCCAGGCGGCGGCGGTGTGCGGGTCGGCGCCGCCGTAGCGGCGGGCGGCATACCGGGCGAACCAGTCGGCGGGGTCCAGCCCGCCGGGCTGCCAGGCGAGTTCGGTGAACAGCTCGAAGCCGGCCGGATTGCCCCCGGTGCCCTCCGGCAGGTAGGCGAGGCCGGCCAGCCGGCTGCCGGGCCGGCCCAGCCACTGCGGGAACCGGGCCGCCCACACCCCGGCGTTGGCGCCCAGACTGGTGTGCCCGCCGAAGTTGTCGATCGCGCCGAAGGCGTACGGGGTACCGTCCCACTGGCGCTCACGGTCGAGCGTGTCGTAGCGGTCGGACAGGCCGTCCAGGACCAGCAGCCGGCTGCGGTCGACGGCTGCCAGCAGGGCGGGCGCGGGGTTGTCCTGCCAGCCGAGGATCGCCCAGACCGCGCCCCGGTGGGCGGTCTCCAGCGCATCCTGCACGGCGCGGGCCGCCGCGCCCAGGTCGACGCCCTGCTCCCGGCCGCCCTCGTGCAGCGGGTCCATCTTGTAGACCGTGCTGTCGCCGAACGCGGCCCGCTGGGCGGCGTAGTACGCGGCGGCCAGCCGACCGAAGACCGGGCCGGCCGGGTCCAGCCAGTCGGGGCGGTGGAAGCCGACCCAGTCGCCCTGCGGGATGGTCCGGGCGCCGGGGTTCCGGGCGGCGAACCCGGGCGGCACGGTGCCGTAGAAGCCGGGCAGCACCGGGGTCATGCCGAGCGCGCGGAGCCGGTCGGCGACCTGGCGGCCGAGCGCGGCCCGGGCGCGCAGCAGTTGTTCGGAGACCGGGCCGCCGAAGCCGCTCAAGTTCTGCAGCAGCCACCAGCTCTGGTGCGCCGGCGCCGGGATCCAGGAGCGCAGCTCGTTGGGGCGGTAGCCGAAGCCCTGGAGCGCCCGGTAGTACGGGTACTCGGCGCCGACCTGGACGAAGACCTCGTTGACGCCGTGCAGCGCGAGCAGGTCGATCTCGTGCTGGTAGGCGGCGAGGTCGCGGTAGGCGCCGGAGTAGCCGGCGTCGGTGTCGTTGAGCGCGTAGCGGTGCGGCACCGCGGCCGAACGGGTGATGGTCCCGGGCACCGCGGGCAGGGTGGCCGGCAGTCGTCCGGTGCTCTGACCGGGCCAGCCGAGGTCCACCCCGGCGACGTGCGCCAGGTACCAGCCCACGCCGGTCAGCAGGGTGGCCGGCGTGGTGCCGGTCACCCGGACCGCGCCCGCCGGGCCGGAGAGCGTGAAGAAGTCCGCACCGGTCGGCCCGGCGGCGGCCGGGACGAGGGTGAACTGCGCGGCACGGTCGGGCAGCAGCCGGGCCAGGCTCGCCGCGGCCGGGGCGACGTCGAAGGCGGCGTCCGCCCGCGCCGGGGTGGCCAGGCTCGCACCGAGCAGGGCGGCCAGGGCCACCGGGACGAGGGCGGCGGGTCGGAGCGGACGGCGGTGCGGCATGCCGCCCACCCTGCCGCCCGCCGCGCCGGGGCGGCTCCGGCGCGCGGCGGGCTTCACCTCGCTGTACCAGAGCCGCCCCCCGATCAGCGGACAGACCGATCAGTGGACGGACCGATCAGCAGCTCAGCCGATGGTCAGCAGGATCGGGTTGGTGAGCGCCGCCATCGGACCCCAGGGCAGGTCCGGGCCCATGGTGTTGCCCTGACCGGGAGTGCCGTCGCTCCTCGGGTGGCGCACCTCGGCCCGTACGTAACCGGCCAGCGAGGCGGTGGTGCGCCAGACCACCGTTCCGCTGCCACCGGCCGGCAACGACTCCTGGTGCAGCTGCCCCTCGTCGGCGACGAACCGCACGGTGCCGTTCGGCACTCCGGAGACCACCAGCCGGACGTCCACCGGCGCGTCGGCCGGGACGGTCAGCCGCTCACCGATGCCGGCCTGCCGGCCGTTCCCGGCGGCGGTGAACTCCAGCCGCACGGTGGCGGATTCGGCGATCCAACTCCGCCCGGCGCGCAGCCAGGCGACGATCTGGTCCCGCGTCAGGTCGTCGGCCGGCACCACGTTGTGCGGCAGCCCGATCACCTGCGGCACGCTGTGCGCGTCACTGTTGCCCAACGCCGGCAGCCAGGGTCGGCCGTGGCGCAGGTCCTCGGCCAGCCGGGAGTCCCAACTGTCCACCGCCGACTCGTCGTCGTGGGTCCACGGGCCGTTCCAGACCTCGACCGCGTCAGCGCCCTGGTAGCCGAACTCCCACTGGCAGGCGACGTACGGGCAGTACGGGTGGGCCGGCACCACCAGGCCGCCGCCGCCCTGTACTTGGCGGACGAAGCGCGGGTAGGCGTCGTCCCGGGCGCGGTAGCGCCAGTCGATCCAGTCGCCGGGCGGCAGGCCGAGCGCCAGCCAGTGGCCGTTGCGGGTGGTGACCTCCTCACCGGTGATGATCAGCAGGTCGGGGCCGGCGAGCGGGCCCCAGATCCCGTGCGAGGCGGGGGTGTTGTGGTCGGTGGAGACCATGAAGTCCAGCCCGGCGGCCCGGGCGCCGGCGGCCACCTCGGCCGGCAGCCGACGGCCGTCCGAGTAGACGGTGTGCAGATGGCAGTCGCCGCGGTACCAGGACCGGCCCCGGCCACGGGCCCGGTCCGGCGGGCAGTGCGGGGTGAACTCCGGCCCTGGGTCGCCGAACCGCAGGGTCACCTGGACCCGGTAGTCGAACGGCGGTCGCGGCGCCCAGCGCCGAGCCGGCCCGCAGCAGGGTCCGACGGTCCAGCAGCGGGGTCGGCTCGGGTAACTCGTCGGATGGGTGGTGCAGGCAGTCCTCGTTCGCGCACATGGCGACCTCCCGCTCGGCGCGGCGGCCGGCGCCCGGGCGGCACCGGCCCTCGCGACAGGCCTTCCCACGGGAGGCGACCCCGCGGTGAACCGCGGGCGAGCCGCACCCGCACGGGGCCCCTCGGGCGGGTGACGGCGTCAGGCCGGACCGACGCCCAGGTGGGCCAGCTCCGGAACGGTCCGGGTCGGCAGGAACTCGGTGACCTGGTAGCTCGCCGCGCCGGCCTCGGCGAACGGGTCGGTGGCCAGGATCGCCTCCAGCGTCGCGCGGTCGGCGGCCTGGGCCAGGAGCACCCCGCCGACCCGCGGCACCTGGCGGCCCGAGGCGAGGATCACCCCCGCGGCGTACTGCTCGTCGAGCCAGCCGATGTGCTCGGGCAGCAGCAGGTCGATCTCGTCCAGCGGAACGGTGTAGGTCAGGGTCACGACGAACATGTCAGGAGGTCTCCGGGAACTCCGGCCTGGTGGGGCCAACCGAACGGGACCGGACGGCCGGGGTCACCGGCGGCCCGCCATCCGCTCCAGGCGGGCGATCCGCTCGGCCATCGGCGGGTGGGTGGAGAAGAGTCGGGTGCCCGCCTCACCACGGCGGAACGGGCTGGCGATCATCATATGACTGGCCGTCTGCAACTGCGGCTCGGGTGGCAACGGCAGCCGCTGGGTGCCGTCCTCGAGCTTGCGCAGCGCGCTGGCCAGGGCGAGCGGATCCCCGGTGATCCGCGCGCCGTCGGCGTCCGCCTGGTACTCCCGGGAGCGGCTGACGGCCAGCTGGATGAGCGTGGCGGCGAGCGGGCCCAGGATCATGATGGCAAGCATGCCGAAGAGCCCGGGTCCGTCGTCGTCCTCGTTGCGGCCGAACGGGATCAGCCAGGCGAAGTTCACCAGGAACATGATCACCGAGGCCAGCGCTCCGGCCACCGACGAGATCAGGATGTCGCGGTTGTAGACATGGCTCAGCTCATGGCCGATGACGCCGCGCAGCTCGCGCTCGTCCAGCAGCTGCAGGATGCCGTCGGTGCAGCAGACCGCGGCGTTGCGCGGGTTGCGGCCGGTCGCGAAGGCGTTGGGCGCGGGCGTCGGGGAGAGGTAGAGCCGGGGCATCGGCTGCCGGGCCGAGGTGGAGAGCTCGCGGACGATCCGGTAGAGCCAGGGCGCCTCGATCTCGCTGACCGGGCGGGCCCGCATGGCCCGCAGCGCCAGCTTGTCGCTGTTCCAGTAGGCGTAGCCGTTGGTGGCGAGTGCGACCACCAGGGCGACCAGCAGCCCGGTCCGGCCGAAGAAGCTGCCGATCACGAGGATCAGTGCCGACAGCCCACCGAGGAGTACGGCGGTCCTCAAACCGTTGTGCTGGCGGTGCACGGCAGCCCCTCCAAGTGGTGCGGTGGGAAGCCCTCTGCTCACATCCCTCTGTCCTGGTCAACGGTGGGATGCCGGGTCCTGGTTCCCTTGTCGCACGCGGCCGGGCGACCCGCAGCCCGGCGCGGAGGCGTCCGGGCTCAGAACAGGCTGCCGCTCACCACCCGCAGGACCAGCTGCGGGGCGACCGAGAGCACCACCGCCACGGCCGCGGTGAGCGCCAACGTGCCGCTCAGCGAGACCGGCAGCCGTCCCGTGGTGACCGGCGTCGCCTCGGCGGTCGGCTGCTCCGCCGGGGTGAAGAGCTTCGCCAACCACAGCAGGTAGTAGTACAGCGCGATCACCACATTGACGGCCATGACCACGGCCAACCAGCCCAGTCCGGCGTCCACCGCGGCCCGGAAGACCACCACCTTGCCGAACAGGCCCACCACGCCCGGCGGCAGCCCGGCCAGGCAGAGCAGGAAGAAGGCCAGCGCCAGCGCCGCCCAGCGGTCCCGGGCGAAGAGCCCCCGGTAGTCGTCCAGCCGGTTGGCCGCGCTGGTCCGGCCGACCAGCGCGGCGACCCCGAACGCCCCCAGGTTGACCAGCCCGTAGATCAGCGCGTACGCGACGGTGGCGCCGAGCGGGTGGTCCGTCCCGGCGTACCCGGCCGCCGCCAGCGGCACCAGCAGGTAGCCCGCCTGGGCGACCGAGGACCAGGCGAGCAGCCGGACCGCGCCCTGCGCCGAGTCGGACCGCTGCCGCAGCGCGGCCACGTTGCCGGCCGTCATGGTGACCGCCGCCAGCACCGCCAGCAGCAGGCCCCAGGTGTGCCCGTACGGACGGAACGCCAGGTTGGTGATCAGCGCCAGCCCCGCGAAACCCGCCGCCTTGCCGACCACCGACAGGTAGCCGGCCACCGGCAGCGGCGCGCCGGTGTAGGTGTCCGGCACCCAGAAGTGGAACGGCACCGCGGCGACCTTGAAGGCGAAGCCGACCAGGGTCAGCATGGCGCCCGCCTCCGCCAGCGGCTTCAGCTGCCCGGGGACGTGCCCGAGCCCGTCGGCGATCGCGGACAGGTGCAGGCTGCCGGTGGCCGCGTAGACGAAGCTGACGCCGAGCAGCATCACCGCGGTCGCGGTGACCGAGGAGAGGAAGAACTTCAGCGCCGCCTCGCCGCCGCGCCCGTCCCGCTTCAGGGCGACCAGCGCGAACGAGGGCAGCGAGACCACCTCCAGCGCCACCACCAGGGTGGCCAGGTCCCGCGAGGCGGGCAGCAGCGCGGCCCCGGTGGCGCTGCTGAGCAGCAGGAACCAGTACTCCCCCGAGGGCAGCCGCTGCTCGTCCACGGTGTGCACCGACAGCAGCGCGGCGATCAGCGCGCCGCCGAGCGCCAGCAGCTGGAAGACCAGCGCGAAGTGGTCGGCGACGTAGCTGCAGCCCGCGGTGCCGGTCGGGCCGGGCACGCCGGGCACGCAGAAGGTGGCCCGGGTCCGGCCGGTCAGCGGCAGCAGGGCGAGCAGCGCCAGCACCAGCCCGGCCGCGGTGAGCGGGCCGAGCAGCCGCTTGCGGGCGGCCGGCAGGAACAGGTCGGCGACCAGCACCACCAGCGCGGCCAGCGCGGCGATCAGCGGCGGGGCGATCGCCACCCAGTCGACCGACTGGATCAGCGAGCCCTGGTGCGCGGCGGCGAGGAGGGTGGTGGAGTTCACGGCGGGCTGCCCCAGGAGTTGGTGGCCAAGGGTCATGGACGTCATCGGTCAGCCGCTCCCCAGCAGGCTGCGCACGGCCGGGTCGGACAGGCCCAGCAGCAGGGCCGGCCAGAGCCCGGCCAGCAGGGTCAGCGCGGCCAGCGGGGTCCAGCTGACCGCCTCGTAGCCGCGCAGGTCGGCGACCTCGGGGACGGCGGTCGGCTCGGTCGGATCGCCCATGCAGACCCGGCGGACCATGACCAGCAGATAGGCCGCGGTCAGCAGGGTGCCCAGGCCCGCGCAGACCATGAAGGTGAGGAAGGCCGGCCGGGAGAGCCCGGCGGCCGGGTCGAACGCGCCGAACATCGCCAGCACCTCGCCCCAGAAGCCGGCCAGCCCGGGCAGCCCCAGGCTGGCGACCGCGGCGAAGGCGAGCAGCGCGCCGAACCGCGGCGCCCGCCCGTACAGCGCGCCGCCGCTGCGGCCGGCCAGGGTGTCCAGGTCGGCCGTCCCGTACCGGTCCTTGAGCGCGCCGACCAGGAAGAAGAGCAGGCCGGTGACCAGACCGTGGGCGATGTTGGCGAACAGCGCGCCGTTCACCCCGACCGGGGTCAGCGAGGCGATGCCCAGCAGCACGAAGCCCATGTGGCCGACCGAGGAGTAGGCGATCAGGCGCTTGAGGTCGCCCCCGCCGCCCGGCCGGGCCAGCGCCAGGCAGGCCAGTGAGCCGTACAGGATGCCGACCGCGGCGAGCGCGCCGAGGTAGGGCGCGAGGGTCGCGGCGCCGCCCGGGACCACCGGCAGCAGCACCCGGACCAGCCCGTACGTGCCCATCTTCAGCAGCACGCCGGCCAGCAGCACCGAGCCGACGGTCGGGGCCGAGGTGTGCGCGTCCGGCAGCCAGCTGTGCAGCGGCCAGGCCGGCGCCTTGACCGCCAGGCCCAGGCCGATCGCCAGCGCGGCCAGCACCTGGGTGGTGTGCGACAGGCCGTGGCCGTGCGCGGCGGCCAGCGCGGTCATGTCGAAGGTGCCCGCCTTCAGGCCGACCAGCAGGAAGCCGAGCAGCATCAGCGCCGAGCCGAGCAGCGTGTAGAGGATGAACCGGTTGGCCGAGGCCACCCGGGCACCGCTCCCCCAGCGGGCGATCAGGAAGTACATCGGGATCAGCACGATCTCGAAGGCCAGGAAGAAGAGCAGCAGGTCGAGCACCGTGAAGGTGGCCAGCATGCCGACTTCCAGCAGCAGGAAGAGACCGGTGAAGGTCCGGGCCGAGGGGGCGTCCGGACCGCCCGGCCGGCGCCGCAGCGAGTAGACCGCGCAGAGGAAGGTCAGCAGCGCGGTGAGCACCACCAGCGGCAGCGAGATGCCGTCCACTCCGAGGTGGAAGCGGACCCCGATGGCCGGGATCCAGGAGACGTCGGTGACCGCCTGCATCCGGGACGGGCGGGCGTGGTCGAAGCCGGCCGCCAGCACCACGGCCAGCACCAGCACCAGGCCGGTGACCAGCGCGTTGAAGCCCAGCGCGCGACGCTCCTGGGTCTCCCGGTCCGGCCCGAACGCGGTGGCCGGGGCGAGCGTGACGGCGGCGCCGAGCAGCGGCAGCAGCAGCAGGGCGATGAGGACCGCGTTCATCGGGGACTCCCTGGGCTTGCTGCGGTGGACGGACGGACGGGACGGCGGTTCGGCGGGCGGGTCATGTGCCGACCGCCACGAAGACCGCGAGCAGGACGACGCCGGCCAGCAGCGCGCTCAGATAGGTCTGCGCGTTGCCGGTCTGGCCGCGCCGGACCAGCCAGCCGAGCACCCTGGCCGCGCCGCCGGAGGCCTGCACGTAGCCCTCGACCACCTCGCGGTCCAGGAACGTCACCAGCTGCGCGGCGCCGGCGACGGGCCGGACGAAGAGCAGGTGGTAGAGCCGGTCGACGGCGAAGCCGTGCTGCGCCGGGCGGTAGAGCGGGCCGAGCAACAGCCGGCCGGGGTCGGTGGTCACCGTGGCTCCGGCGGCGGCCCGGGCGGTGGCCGAGCGGCGGACGGCGTACGTGACCAGCCCGCCGGCCAGCGCCAGGCCGGTGCCGGCCAGCGCGGTGGCGAGCGAGGGCCGCAGCGAACCGCCGTCCAGCAGCGCGGGCAGCCAGTCGGGGCGCAGGCCGGCAACGCCGAAGCCGATGGTCGGCACCGCCAGCACCCAGAGCGGCCAGCGCATGGCGTGCGGCTCGGCCTGCCCGGCGGCGACCTCGTCGAGCTCGGGCGAGTAGGGCGCGCCCGGCTCGGCGGCGACCTCCACGGTGGGCCGCGCGGCGGTCCGGGCCGGGAACGCGAGCAGCCAGAGCCGGGTCGCGTAGGCCGCGGTGAGCAGCGCGGTGAGGCCGGCCGCGATCAGCACCGTCCAGCCGGCCGCGACCGGCACCGCGCCGGCCGGGCCGACGCCGTTGGTCAGGGCGTCGTGCCGAGCCGCGTGCTCGGCCGCACCGAAGACCGCCTCCTTGCTGAAGAAGCCGGAGAACGGCGGCAGGCCGGCCAGCGCGACCAGGCCGATGCCGAGCGTCCAGCGGGCGTCCGGCACCCGGTCGCGCAGGCCGGGCAACCGGGACATCGCGGAGAGCGAGTTGGTGTGCGCGGCGTGGATCAGCACGCCGGCCGAGAGGAACAGCAGCGCCTTGAACGCGCCGTGGCTGACCAGGTGGAACACCGCCGCCTCGCGGTCGCCGCAGGCCAGCGCGCCGGCCATGTAGCCGAGCTGACCGACGGTGGAGTAGGCGAGCACCCGCTTGATGTCGTCCTGGGCCAGCGCGCAGAGCGCCGAGCCGATCATGGTGACCGCCGCCATGACGGCGAGCACCATCAGCGCGGCGCCGGAGAGCAGGAAGACCGGGAGCAGCCGGGCCACCAGGTAGATGCCGGCCGCGACCATGGTGGCGGCGTGGATCAGCGCGGAGACCGGGGTCGGGCCGGCCATCGCGTCCGGGAGCCAGGTGTGCAGCGGGAACTGGGCGCTCTTGCCGGCCACCCCGGCCAGCAGCAGCAGCGCGATCAGCGTCGGGTGGGCCAGCTGCCCGTGCGCCGCGGCGGCCAGCACGCCGCTGATCCGGAACGTCCCGGCGTCCTTGCCCAGCAGGAAGAGGCCGAACAGGAACGGCACGTCGCCGAGCTTGGTGACCAGGAAGGCCTTCAGCGAGGCGGCCCGGGCGTCCGCGGTCTCCCAGTGGTGGCCGACCAGGAAGTACGAGCAGATGCCCATGATCTCCCAGCCGACCAGCAGCACGATCAGGTCGCCCGAGTAGACCACCAGGAACATCGCGGCGGTGAAGAGCGAGACCAGCGCCGCGTACGACGGGTAGCGCGGGTCCTCGCGCAGGTAGGCGGTCGAGTAGACCTGCACGCAGGTGGCGACCAGGCCGACCAGCACCGCGATCAGCGTGCTGTAGCCGTCCAGGTAGAGGCCGAGCGAGAGGTCCGGACCGCCGGTCGGGGCGAGCCGGGTGGCCGCGTCCAGGGTGTGGCCGGTGCCCAGCTGCAGCGCGGTGGCCAGTGCCAGCACGGCCGCCGCGGCGACCGGCAGGATGGCCAGCGGACGGGCGAAGCCGGGCGCCCGGCGGCCGGTGGCCAGGATGGCGGCGGCGCCGAGCGCGGGCAGCGCCGGGACCAGCGCGGGGAGCGCGATGTTCACGAGACGTCCTGGCCCTTCGACGCTGCGGCGGGTTCCGGATCCAACGCCGGGACCTCCGCGGCCCGGTCGCCGAGCGCGGTGATCCGGTCGACGTCGGCCGTGCCGCGGGCCCGGAAGAGCAGCAGCACGATGGCCAGCCCGAGGCCGATCTCGGCGGCGGCGATGGTGATGGCGAAGAGGGTGAGCACCTGGCCGGCGTGCAGCGAGTCGCGCAGCCAGGCGTCGAAGGCGACCAGGTTGAGGTTGACCGCGTTGAGCATCAGCTCGACGGACATCAGGACGAGGACGGCGTTGCGCCGGGCGAGCACGCCGTAGACGCCGATGCTGAACAGCAGCGCGGCGAGGACGGCGGGGTAGGCGAGATGCATCGGCGGTCAGCTCTCCTGCTTCCGAGGCTGCGGCTGGCTGCCGGGGCGGGGGGCGACGATCGGACGGCTGGTCCGCAGCCGGCCGGGGCGGGGCCCGGAGGTGTCGGACTTCCCGGTCCGGGAGAGCACGATCGCGCCGACCAGGGCGGCCAGCAGCAGCACCGAGAGCGCCTCGAACGGCAGCACCCAGGTCCGGAACAGGGCGACCCCGGTCGCCTGGGCGCTGCCGCCGCCCGCGCCCAGGTCGATCCAGGACGTCCGGAAGGCGTCCACCACCACGGTGACCAACGTCCCGGCGGCGGCCAGCGCCACACCGAGGGCGACCCAGCGGTTGCCCGAGTCGGCGTCCGGCGAGCGCCCGATCGGCGCCTTGGTGAGCATCAGTCCGAACAGCACCAGGACGACCACCGAGCCCAGGTAGATCAGCACCTGGACCCAGGCCACGAACTCGGCGGTGAGCAGCAGGAACTCGACGGCCAGCCCGCCCAGCGCGACCACCAGCCAGAGCGCGGCGTGCACCAGCTGGCGGGTGGTCACCGAGATCAGCGCCGAGCCCAGCACGGCCAGGCCGACCAGGACGAAGACGATCTCGACGCCGGTCGGTGAGAGGAATCCCCGGCTCGCGGGCGCGAGCGAGCCGGTGGCGAGCAGCAGCGCGCTCACGCGGCGTCACCTCCGGCGGCGGCGGCCAGCTTGTCGGCGGCCTTGCGGGCGACCGCGATCTCCTTGGGCTCCTCGGCGGCGGGGTCCAGCGCCGGCGGCGCCGGGACGGTCCACATCCACTCGCGGAGCTTCTCCCGTTCGTGGGTCAGCTCCAGGATGTCGGTCTCCGCGTACTCGAACTCGGGCGACCAGAAGAGCGCGTCGAACGGGCACACCTCGATGCAGATCCCGCAGTACATGCAGAGCGAGAAGTCGATGGCGAACCGGTCCAGCACGTTGCGGGTGCGGGCCCGGGCGTTCGGGTCGACCGCCGGGAGGGTCTCCTTGTGCGAGTCGATGTAGATGCACCAGTCCGGGCACTCGCGCGCGCAGAGCATGCAGACCGTGCAGTTCTCCTCCAGCAGCCCGATCACGCCGCGGCTGCGCGGGGGCAGCAGCGGTTGCGCGTCCGGGTACTGCGCGGTGACGGACTTCCTGGTCATCGTCCGCAGGGTGACGGCGAGGCCCTTGGCCAGGCCGGAGCCGGGGAGGTTCACTGGGAGATCGCCACCTTGATGATGCCGGTCAGGGCGAGCTGGAGGAGCGCGAGCGGGATCAGGCCGGTCCAGGCGAAGCGCATCAGCTGGTCCTCGCGCAACCGCGGGTAGGTGACCCGCAGCCAGATCACCAGGAACGCCAGGGCGAAGGTCTTCAGCAGCATCCAGAGCCAGCCCAGGCTCGCCGCCATCGGACCGTGCCAGCCGCCGAGGAAGAGCACCGAGGTCAGCGCGCAAAGCACCAGGATCCCGGCGTACTCGGAGAGCAGGAAGAACGCGAAGCGCAGGCCGGTGTACTCGGTGTACGCACCGAAGATGATCTCGGAGTCGGCCACCGGCATGTCGAACGGCGGGCGCTGCAACTCGGCCAGGCCGGCGGTGAAGAAGACGAAACCGCCGATCAGCTGCCACGGGACCCACCACCAGTGGAACTCGTTCAGCAGGCCGGGCAGCGAGAGGGTGCCGGCCGCCATCGCCACCGAGGCGCCGGCCAGCAGCATCGGCAGCTCGTACGACATCAGCTGGGCCGCCGTGCGCAGGCCGCCGAGCAGCGAGAACTTGTTGGCCGAGGCCCAACCGGCCATCAGCGAGCCGAGCACGCCAATGCCCATCACGGCGAGCACGAAGAAGATCCCGGCGTCGATCGACTGGCCGACGAAGCCGTGCGGGCCGACCGGGATGGCCAGCAGCACCAGCAGGTACGGGAGCAGGGCGACGGCGGGGGCAAGCTGGAAGACCCGGCGGTCGGCACCGGCCGGGACGACGTCCTCCTTCTGGGCGAACTTGACGCCGTCGGCGACCAGCTGGGCCCAGCCGTGGAAGCCGCCCGCGTACATCGGGCCGAGCCGGCCCTGCATGTGGGCCATCACCTTGTGCTCGGTCTGACCGATGACCAGCGGGAGGGTGAGCATGACAACGAGCGCGGCGACGCAGCGCAGCAGCATGTCGAGCAGGTTCACGCGCTGTCTCCGTCCTGGGGGGTGGTGGGCTTCTGGTCGTCGGACTCGCTCGCGGGCGCGGGGGAGGTCGGTTCGGCCGATCTCCCGGGCGCGGGGGCCTCTGCCGGCGTGTGCCACGGGGCATCCGAGCTCCGGGCCCGACGCGGCCGTTCCACCGCCGGCTCCGCCGCCTCGGCCGGGGCCGTGGCGGTCCCGCCGGCGGGCGCGGTCGCCGCCTGGCTGGCCGAACCCTCCGTGATGCTCCGGGTCCGCCGCGGCCGGTCCGCCCGCACCGCGGGCCCACCCTCCGCGCCGGCCGCCGCACCCGCCCGGGGCGTCCGGGCGCCGCGGGCCGGCCGCTCCGCCACCGGCGGCAGGGTGCCCTTCAGCGGACCCCACTCGTTCGGGTCCGGCACCCCGGCCGGCTGCATCTTGCGCCGGGCCGGCCCGTCCCCGTGGTCGCTCTCGCCCGGCTCCTTGGCGCCCGGCCACGCCTTGGCGACCCGCGCCGCGAGCACGAACTCCTTGCGCAGCGGGTGCCCCTCGAAACCCTCGGGCAGCAGCAGCGGCACCAGGTGCGGGTGGCCGGTGAAGCCGATCCCGAACATCTCGTGGGTCTCCCGCTCGTGCCAGCCCGCCCCGGGGTAGACGCCCGCCGCGGTCGGCAGCACGGCGGCGTCCCGCGGCACCCGGGTGCGCAGCAGCAGGTGCCGCACGCCGCCCGGGCCCTCGCCGACGCCGGCCAGGTGGGCGCAGACCGCGAAGCCCCCGGCGAGCTCGTCCACCGCGCTCAGCCAGTCGAAGTAGGCCAGCCCCAGCCCGTCCCGGGCCGCGGTGAGCGCCTCGATCCAGTGCTCGGCCGGCACGTCGACGGTCAGCAGCCGGTACGCCTCGGTGGCGGTCGCCCAGGGGCCGATCGCCGCGGCCGCGCCCTCGGGCGTCAGCACGCCGGGTCCGGTGCTCGGTGGAGTGCTCACTGGACGCCTCCCGGACCGGGCACCAGCGGCCGGCGCAGCGCACCGACGGACGGGCCGGCGGGCTGCGCCGCGTACCGCTCGGGCAGCGACTCGGCCGCGATCTTCTCCTGCAGCTTGAGGATCCCCTGGAGCAGCGCCTCCGGCCGCGGCGGGCAGCCGGGCACGTAGACGTCGACCGGGATGATCTGGTCCACGCCCTTGGTGACGGCGTAGGAGTCCCAGTACGGGCCGCCCGAGTTCGAGCAGGCGCCGAAGGAGATGACGTACTTCGGCTCCGGCATCTGCTCGTAGAGCCGCTTGACGGCCGGGGCCATCTTGTCGGTCACGGTCCCCGAGACGATCATCAGATCGGCCTGCCGGGGGCCGGGGGCGAACGGGATCACGCCCATCCGGATGAAGTCGTGCTTGGCCATCGAGGCGGCGATGAACTCGATCGCGCAGCAGGCCAGCCCGAAGTTGAAGCACCACAGGCTGTACCGGCGCCCCCAGTTCAGCACCACCTTGACCGGATCCGGCGCGAACCGGGCCAGCGGCCCGATCCGGCGCGGTTCCAGCGCGCCGGGGCCGGGGCGGGCGGCGTCGGGCATGCCCAGCGGGATCGGCCCCGAGGCCCCGGGCGTACCGTGCGAGTGGGTCACGTCCATTCCAGAACGCCCTTCTTCCAGGCGTAGAGCAGCCCGACCGCGAGGAAACCGAGGAAGACGAACATCTCCACCAGCGTCCCCGCGCCGTACCCCGCGGCGGCGAACACGGTCGCCCACGGGAAGAGGTAGATCGCGTCGACCGCGAAGATCACGTAGAGGAAGGCGTAGACGTAGTAGCGGATCTGGGTGTGCGCCCAGTCCTCACCGACCGGGTCCACGCCGCACTCGTAGCTGAGCAGCTTCTCCGGCGACCAGACCACCGGCCGCAGCAGCCGGTTGGCCGTGAAGGCCACCGCGACGAACAGCACACCGACCACCGCGAGCAGCCCGACCGCCGCGTAGGCGTCGAAGTAGCCGCCACCCGCCGCGGGATCGGCCGCGAGGGCAGCGATCACGGGCCCCTCCATGCGTTCGCCTCCAGATCGGCCGCGCCGTGTCCCGGGCCTGCGCACCGGCCTGGTTCACCGCGGGTCTTTACACATCCATAACCTCGTCTATGGCGTGAGTCTAAGTCCCCGGCCGCTCCGCACCGGAACCCCGCCCGCTCCGCAAGACGGCCGGTGGACACCCCCGCGGTCCCGGAGCCGGTGCCGGGCCCCCTGCGGAGGTGGGGTTAACCCCCGCCGAAGACGGGACCCTACCCCAGTGCGCGAGGCCGGGCCGAGCGGTCAAGCTGGTGCCCCACCCCTGGTAGCGACGAGGACGGACGGCAGGCATGAGGCCCTTCGGCGAGGCACCCCCCGGCGGCCCCGCGGCCGCGCGGCAGCAGACGGCCGAGCCGCCGTACGGCGCCCGGCTGTGGCGCCAGGTGCGCCATCTGCTGCTGAACCTGCCGGTCGGCATCCTCTCCTTCGTCTTCACCGTGACCGGCCTCGCGGTCGGGGCCGCCCTCGCGGTGACGGTGGTCGGGCTGCCGCTGTTCGCCGCCGGGCTGGCCGGCTCGCGCGCCCTCGGCAGGCTGGCCCGGGTCCGGGCGCGGGCCTCGCTGGGGGCCCGGGTGGCCGATCCGGAGCCGTTGCGGCCGGCCCGGCCGGGCGTGGTGGCCTGGGTTATCGCCTCGCTGACCGACGGGCTGAACTGGCGCTCGGCGCTGTTCTCCGTGCTGATGCTGCCCTGGGGTGTCATCAGCTTCTCGGTCGTGCTGGTCTTCCTGGTCATCGGCTGGCCGGCGCTGCCCTGGGTGGCGCGCTGGCTGGGGGCGGTGAACCGGCTGTTGGTGGAGCAGCTGCTCGGGCCGAGCCGGCTCTCCGAGCGGGTCCGCGAGCTGGAGGACGACCGTGGTGCGGTGGTCGACACGGCCGCCGCCGACCTGCGGCGGATCGAGCGCGATCTGCACGACGGCGCCCAGGCCCGGCTGGTCGCCCTGGCCATGGACCTCGGCCTGGCCAAGGAGAAGCTGCTGGACACCGAGCTGACCGGCGAGCAGGCCGCCGCCGCCGAGATGGTCGGTGCCGCGCACGGCGAGGTCAAGCTGGCCCTGCAGGAGCTGCGCGATCTCGCCCGGGGCATCCACCCGGCCGTGCTGACGGACCGTGGGCTGGACGCGGCGCTCTCCTCGGTGGCGGCCCGCTGCACGGTGCCCGGCGGGGTGAGCGTCAGCGTGGAGCTGCGCGGCCCCGACGGCACGGTGGAGCGGCCGGACTCCGCGGTCGAGGGGATCGCCTACTTCACCGTCAGTGAGTTGCTCACCAACACCGCGAAGCACGCCGGCGCCACCAGCGCCACGGTCGAGGTCTGGCGCTCGGCGGACCGGCTGATGCTCCAGGTCGGCGACGACGGCCGGGGCGGCGCGGTCGGGCCGGACGGCGAGTTCCGGCCAGGCGGCGGGCTGGCCGGCCTGGCCGAGCGGGTGCGCGCGGTGGACGGCGTCTTCCTGGTGGAGAGCCCCGCCGGCGGCCCGACCACGGTGACGGTCGAGCTGCCCTGGCGCACCCGTGCCCCGCGCGGCGCCGCCCATTGAGCCGAGCCGGCGGACGGCGGACGGTCAGGAGCTGCCGAGCGTCCCGAGGGTGACCTCGGCGGTCTGGCCCTGCCCGTTGCGGGTGTAGTTGACACTGACCTTGTTGCCGGGCTGCAGCGAGGCCAGCGCGGTGCTCAGCGAGCTCAGCGTGGTGATCGGGGTGCTGCCGAGCTGGGTGATCACGTCGCCCGCCTGGAGCCCGGCCGAGGCCGCCGGCCCGCCCGAGGTGGTGCTGACGACCACCACTCCGGCCGGCTTGAAGTCACTGCCGATGAAGGTCCGGGCGACGATCCCGAGCGCCGCCCGGCCCGAGTTGGTGACCTTGCCCTGCTTGATCAGCTGGTCGGCGATGTTGGTGATGGTGACGCTCGGGATGGCGAAGCCGATCCCCGGGGCCGCGCCGCCGCCCAGCTCGGGCTCGGTGGCGGCCAGGGTGTTGATGCCGATCACCTGGCTGGCCAGGTTGACCAGGGCGCCACCGCTGTTGCCGGGGTTGATCGCGGCCGAGGTCTGCACCATGTTCCCGATGGTGGCGCCGGGCGAGCCGCCGCCCTGCGGCTCCGAGACGGTCCGGCCGACGGCCGAGACGATGCCCTCGCTCACGCTGCTGGACAACCCCAGCGGGCTGCCCATGGCCAGGGTGATCTGGCCGACCTCGACCTTGTCGCTGTCCCCGAACGCCGCCGGCCGCAGCCCGCTCGGCGGGCTGCTCAGCTTGACCACCGCGAGGTCGTCGTCCGGGTAGCTGCCGACCAGCGTGGCGTCCAGCGTCTTGGTGCTGTTGGCCAGGGTCACCTGGAAGCTGCTGGCGTTGCCCACCACGTGCGCGTTGGTGACGATGTCGCCCTTGTCGTCGTAGACGATCCCGGAGCCGAGCCCGGAGCCGGTGGTGATCTGCACCACCGAGGGCAGCACGTTGCCGATGACCCGTTGGTAGTCGTTCTGCAGCTGGTCGCTGACCGCTGGTCCGCCGGAGTCGGCGGCCGCGGGCGTGGCGCTGGTCGACGCGGAAGAGGACGAGGTCGAGGACGCGGTGCGGGTGCAGCCGCTCACCACCAGCACCGCCGCCAGCACCGCCGCGGCCGGCAGGGCGGCCCGGCCGGCGCGCGGCCGGCACCCGGCCGGTGGCCCCCCGAGCGGCCCCCCGGGCAGTCCCTCGGCGGCCTTCGGACCGGTCGGGCGGGGGCCGGCCGGGATCGGGCGGGTGTGGTCCTTCGTGGGGTGCACCTGAGCTGCCTCCGGTTCCGTGCGAGCGGACGGCCACGGCGCCCGGCAGGCCGAACGGGCGCGCGAACGCGCCACAGCGGGACACCAGGCCAAGTTTTGCCAGCATTCCACCCGTATGTCCGTTTGGACGGCAATGGCACGCCGACGGGCGGCGGACCCGGAAGGGAGTGCCTTCCCGGTCCGCCGCCCGTCGTCCGGTCCGGCGTCCGGGCCGCCGGCCGGTCCGTCAGCGGCGCTCGGGCACCGCCGTGCCGTAGGCCGCGTCCAGTGCGTATACGCAGCGGTCCTTGCTGCTGGCGAAGACCCGCCCGCCGACCGCGACCGGAGACCCGGTCAGCTCGCCCTTGGTGCCCAGCTCCCAGCGGAGCCGACCGGTCGCCAGGTCCACCGTGTGCAGCGAGTGGTCCCGGCTGCCCAGGTGCACCAGGCCGTCGGCGGCGGCCGGCGTACCGACGATCTCGCCGCGCGCCGCGTACCGCCACAGCTCGCGCCCGGCCCCCGTCTCGAAGGCGTAGAGCGTCTCGCCGCTGGCGATCAGCGCGGTGCCCCCGGAGACCACCACCGGCTCGGCGCCCTGCCGGCTGGCCGTCCGCGCCTGCCAGCGGACCCGGCCGGTCGCGCCGTCCAGGGCGTACAGGGTGCCCAGGTAGTCGGCCACGTAGACGGCCGGTGCCGGGGAGTCGTCCAGCGTCGGCGGGGTGAAGAGCACCACCGGTGCCTCGAACCGCCACCGCTCGACGCCGGTCACCGCGTCCAGCGCGTAGACCTTGGTCCCCGCCGTGACGTAGAACAGCCCACCGCGGGCGGTCGGGCGGGACGGCACGTCCTCGCCGACCGGGAACGCCCAGTGCAGCCGCCCGGTCCGCGGATCGGCGCAGTGCAGCCGCCCGCCGCCGTAGTAGCAGAGCGCGCCGGCCACCAGGGCCGGCCCGGACTGCGGGTTCTCGTAGTCCTGCTGGGCGTCGCCGGCCTGCCACAGCTCGGCGCCATTGGCGGCCGAGCGGACCTGCACCCCGCCGCCGCGCACGCCGCAGCAGAGCACCCCGTCCGCGACGTCCAGCGAGTAGACCCAGCCGTCCAGCGAGGTGCGCCACAGCTCGCCGCCGTCCCGCATGTCGACGGTGTAGAGGTGCGGACCGTCGGCGGCGTGCAGTCGGCCCGCGCCGACCGCCACCGCCCAGGCGACGTCCCGGGTCTTGTAGCGGCGCCGGCCGGAGGCGATGTCCAGCGCGTGCACCTCGAAGCTGGAGATGAACAGGGTGCCGTCGGCGGCCACCGGGGTGCCCCAGACGTCGTTGGACATCCGGAACCGCCACGGCCGCCACGGCCCCTGCACCGTCGCCCCCGCCGAAGGGGTGGCCGAGGGGATGGCGGGTGGGATGGCGGGTGGGGTGGCCGGTGGGGTGGCCGGTGCGGCGTGCGCGGCCGTCCGCCGGACCCAGTCCGTCTCGGCCGGCGCCGAACCGCCGGTCGCCCTGTCAGGCTCCGGGCCGTGCGCCTGCGGGCCCGGTCCTATCCGCACCGAGGCCCCCGAGAGCCGGATCTCCTCGCCCACCGGTTCGCGCCGGTGCCGCCGCGCGGCGCCCAGCTTGGCGGTGGAGACCTCGCCGTCCAGCGCCGAGCCACCGCCCGTGGGCCGCGCGCTCGGCGGGCCGACCTGGTGGCCGCCGCCCAGCGTGCGCGGATCGACCGGCTCGGGCCTGCGCGGCGGCGCGGCCGACCGCCACCCGGCGTCCGGCCCGGCCGCCAGGTACGGATCCGGGACGCCACCGCGCCCGGTCGGGGCCGGCGGCCCGGGCGGCATCGCGGGCATCGGCGGGGCGGCCACCGCGGCCGAAGCCGCCGGCGCAGGGGCGACCGCCCGTGCCCCGGGCAGCTGACGACCCCGCCGCTTGCGCTCGATCAGGTCCAGCGCGACCGGCGGCAGCCAGTCGCCGCCCTCCTCACCGGCGTCGTCGCGGGAGAACAGGTGCGGCGCCAGCTCGGCCTGGATCTGCGCCGGCGTCGGCCGGTGCTCGGGCGCCGGCCGCATGCAGGCCCGCACCAGGTCCACCAGCTCCACCGGCAGCCCCGACAGGTCCGGCTGTTCACGCAGCAGCTTGAAGACCGTCTCCACCGGGTTGCCACCGTGGTAGGGCGGGTGCCCGGTGGCGCAGAAGACCAGCAGCGAGCCGAGCGAGAAGACGTCGCTCGCGCCGGTCACGCTCCGGCTGTCCTTGGCCTGCTCGGGCGACATGTAGGCGGGGGTGCCGACCGCGACGTTGGTCATGGTCAGCCGGGTGTGCGAGACCCCGGCGGCGATCCCGAAGTCGATCACCCGCGGGCCGTCCTCGACCACCAGCACGTTCGACGGTTTCAGGTCACGGTGCACCAGACCCGCCGCATGGATGGACTGCAAGGCCTCGGCGATCCCGGCGACCAGCCACCGGGTGGCGTCCACCGGCAGCGGCCCGCAGGCGTCGACCAGGTCCTCCAGCGAGGGCGCCGGCACGTACGCGGTGGCCAGCCAGGGCACCGGGGCGTCCGCGTCGGCGTCCACCACCGCGGCCGTGTAGAAGCCCCCCACGGTCTTCGCCGCCGCGATCTCCCGCGCGAAGCGGACCCGGAACAGCTCGTCCTCGGCCAGCTCCCCGCGGACCGTCTTGATCGCCACCCGCCGGCCGGACGCGGAGCGTGCCAGATAGACCAGCCCCATCCCACCGGCGCCCAGGCGTCCGAGCACCTCAAAGGGCCCGATCCGTCTCGGATCCTGCGCCGTCAGCTGGTTCACTCGGCTGCCACCTCCCCGTCCGCGCGCCACCCGTTCGGGGGCCGGAGACGATTGTCCAATGCCCCCGCCGTCTGAGCCAATCTCCCCCTGCCGGGCCGGGGGCCGTGTCGCGCCAGGGTGGCCGGTTCCCGCTGTCGTGCCGTCGATTCGGTCCGGTTCGGCACCAACTGACGCCTCCTCGCCGTTCACCGCATTCACGCGGAAGGCTACGGAGAGCTACCCGACCTGACTTCAGTCCACCCGCCGTCACTCTGTGCCGTCATCAGCACACGGGGGGGCTTCGAAATATCGCTATCCGAGCCCCATTACCACCCCCGGCCGGACTAATAGTCGCATCACCGAATCGCGCCATGATCGGTGCGCGGTAAGCTGACGGCATGACAGGACAAGTTCGCACCGTCGACGGTCGCGTCGCCGGGCGACGCGGACAGGAGACGCGGCAGAAGCTGCTCGACTGCCTCCGCGAGATGCTCAGCACGTCGCCGTACCGGGACGTCAAGGTCATCGACGTCGCCCGTATGGCAGGTACCTCCCCCGCGACCTTCTACCAGTACTTCCCCGATGTCGAGGGCGCCGTCCTTGAGATCGCTGAGGAAATGGCCAAGGACAGCGTCGAGCTCAAAGCGCTCGTCGATGGAAAGTCCTGGGCAGGAAAGTCCGGCACCACCACCTCCGAAGAACTGGTGGACGGATTCCTTGCCTTCTGGCGCAAGAACGATGCCATTCTGCGAGTGGTCACACTCGGTGCCGCGGAAGGGGACAAGCGGTTCTTCAAGATCCGCATGACGGTCCTCAACGCGGTGGCCAAGCCACTCTCGGATGCCATCAAGGACCTCCAGGCCAAGGGCCAGGCCGACAAGGCGCAGGACGCCGCGGCGGTGGCCGGTTCGCTGATCTCGTTGCTCGCCTCGGCGGCCGAGCACCAGAAGGCGTTCACCTCCTGGGGCGTCAAGGTCAAGGACCTCAAACCCACCCTCGCCCCCCTGGTCTACCTGGGCGTCACCGGCAAGAAGCCACCCAGATAGCCACCCCTACGACCACGCAGTACCTGTGCTCGCGCGTGCCCCCGGCCTCCTGTCCGGGGACGTCGGGCGGCGGCCGTGTCCTCGGGGGAGGTTCGCCGACGTACCGCAAACGCGCGGCCGAGAACGCCTGTGGGCGGGACCCGGAAGGGGTCCCGCCCACACTGCCGTCCGGCTGCTCAGGGGCAGCGGACGACCTGGCCGGCGTAGGCCAGACCGCCGCCGAAGCCGAAGAGCAGCACCGGGTCACCGGTGACCAGCTCGCCGCGCTCGACCAGCTTGCTCAGCGCCAGCGGGATCGAGGCGGCCGAGGTGTTGCCGGAGTCCACCACGTCCCGCGCGATCACCGCGTCGGGCGCGCCGAGCTTGTTGGCGATCGCGTCGATGATCCGCAGGTTGGCCTGGTGGGCCACGAAGCCCTTGAGCTCGCTCGGGTCCAGCCCGGCCCGCTCGCAGGTCCGCCGGGCCAGCGGGGCGATCTGGGTGGTGGCCCAGCGGAACACCGACTGGCCCTGCTGGCTGATCACCGGCTGCCAGCCGGTGATGGTCACCGCGTCGTTCTTCTCCGGTTCGGAGCCCCAGACCACCGGCCCGATGCCCGGCTCGGCACCCTCCGGCTGCGCCTCCACCAGGGCGGCCCCCGCGCCGTCCGCGAAGATCACGCAGGTGGACCGGTCGGTCCAGTCCACGGTGTCCGACATCCGCTCGGCACCGATCACCAGCGCCCGGCGGGCCGCGCCGGCCCGGATCGCGTGGTCGGCGGTGGCCAGCGCGTACGAGAAGCCCGAGCAGACCGTGTTGATGTCGTAGGCGGCGGGCGAGGGGATGCCGAGTCGCGCCGCCACCGCGCAGGCGGTGTTCGGGCTGCGCTCGACGGCGGTGCAGGTCGCCACCACCACCAGGTCGATCTCCCGGGCCGACCGTCCGCCGGCGGCCAGCGCCTTCTGCGCCGCCTCGGTGGCGAGGTCGACGAGCGTCTCGCCCTCGGCGATGTGCCGCTGCCGGATGCCCACCCGGCTGCGGATCCACTCGTCGTCCGTGTCGACCAGCTTGGCCAGGTCGTCGTTGGTGAGGACCTTGGGAGGCTGGTAGTGGCCGAGCGCCACAATGCGGGAACCGGTCATGCTGCCACTCAAACGGTTACTCACGCGTTAACTGCTCACGGTCGGTGACAGGATCCGGCCCCGGATGCTGTAGGGCCTGCACAACAGGCCTTGCGCGGTAAGGGCTACACCGCGAGCGAGGCGGCGTCCCCCATCGCGATCACCGGGTGCGCGGCCGGGTCCAGCGCCCTGAGCAGCGAGATCATGTCAGGTTCGGCCAGCGAGACGCAGGCGTGGGTCGGGCCGCCGTGGTCGACGTGCAGCCAGATCCCGCCGCCCTTGTCGGTGCCCTGCGGTTCGCGCGGGTCCAGCGGGGAGGTGCCGGTCACCCGGTTGTAGTCGACCGCCACCACGTAGTCGAAGGAGCCGGCCAGCGACTCCCCGTCGAAACCGGTCCCGGTGGCCACGAAGCCGCTGTCCTGGTGGTACGGGAGCCGGCTGCCCGGGTCGGCCTTCAGGCCGCCCGCGTCGCTGAGCGTGAAGACCCCGATCGGGCTGCGCAGGTCGCCGGCGGTGTGGTCGGCCGTCCAGCCCGCGTCACCGTTGTGCGCGGCCCAGGTGGGGCCGGGGCTCCAGCGGCCGTCGGGGGTGCGGCTCCACAGCGTGACCGCGGTGGTCGAGGAGTCCCTGCCGGCCCCGGAGGCCAGCACCACCTGGGTGGTGTCGGCGGGTATTCGGGCGAGGAAGGACGCGCCGAGCCCGGGAATCGCCGGTTGGCCGCTCGGCTGGGCGGCCGGCGACGGGGACGCGGAGGGGGTGGCGGCACCCGCCGCGGGTGACGGCAGGTCAGGGGTGCTCCGGGGCAGCGCCTCGGCCTGGCCGCCGGTCAGGCTGCCCGGGCCGACCGTGAACCAGCCCGCCGCCGCGGCGACCAGCACCGCGACCGTCCCGGTCAGCGCCCCGCGGCGGCGGCGCGACCTGCGGCGACGGCCCCGGGACTGCGCCCGGGAGCCCGGAACGGCGGCGCCGCCGGGCCGGCCCGCGGAGGCGGGACCGGCACTGCGACGGCGCTTGGCGGAGGAGCGATGGGATCCGGACATGCAATCGATAGTCGCAAATCCCGCGGCAGTTGAGAAACCACCGAACCCTAAATCGGGCTGAAGCAGGGGCGCGGTCAGAGCCGCATCGCCTGCGGGGTCTCCCGGCGCAGCAGGTCGGGGCCGTCGTACTCGCGGATCACCTCGTAGCGGGTGTTGCGCTCCACCGGCCGGAACCCGGCGTCCCGGATCAGCTCCAGCAGGTCGTCGCGGCCCAGCTTGTTGGGCGTGCCGAAGTTGTCCGCGTCGTGGGTGATCTTGTACTCGACGACCGAGCCGTCCATGTCGTCCGCACCGTGGCTGAGCGCCAGCTGGGCGGTGGTGACACCGTGCATCACCCAGAAGACCTTGACGTGCGGCACGTTGTCGAAGAGCAGCCGGGAGACCGCGAAGGTCTTCAGCGCCTCGGCACCGGTGGCCATCTCGGTCCGGGCCATCAGCCGGTTGCGGACCACGCCGTCCTTGGAGTCGTGGAAGTCGTGCTGGTAGCGCAGCGGGATGAAGACCTGGAAACCGCCGGTCTCGTCCTGCAGTTCGCGCAGCCGCAGCACGTGGTCGACCCGGTGCCGGGGCTCCTCGATGTGCCCGTAGAGCATGGTGCACGGGGTCTTCAGGCCCTTCTGGTGGGCCAGTCGGTGGATCCGCGACCAGTCCTCCCAGTGGGTCTCGTGGTCGACGATGTGCTGCCGGACCTCCCAGTCGAAGATCTCCGCGCCGCCGCCGGTCAGCGACTCCAGGCCGGCGTCGATCAACTCGTCCAGGATCTCCGAGGCGGAGAGACCGCTGATCTTCTCGAACCAGTGGATCTCGGTGGCGGTGAAGGCCTTCAGCGAGACGTTCGGCAGCGCCGCCTTCAACTCCCGCAGCGAGCGCGGGTAGTAGCGCCAGGGCAGGGTCGGGTGCAGGCCGTTGACGATGTGCAGCTCGGTGAGCGAGTCCACCTCCATCGCCTTGGCGAGCCGGACGGCCTCCTCGATCCGCATGGTGTAGGCGTCCTTCTCGCCCGGCTTGCGCTGGAACGAGCAGTAGGCGCAGGAGGCGGCGCACACGTTGGTCATGTTGAGGTGGCGGTTGACGTTGAAGTGGACGACGTCGCCGTTCTTCCTCGTCCGCACGTGGTGTGCCAGACCGCCCAGCCAGGCCAGGTCGTCGCTCTCGTAGAGGGCGATGCCGTCCTCGCGGGTCAGCCGCTCGCCCGCGTAGACCTTCGCCTCCAGCTCGCGCTTGAGCCCTGCGTCCATGCGGTGACCCGCCTCCTCGTCCTTCGATCCGATGGCCGCGGTCTCGGGTCCGCGGCCGGATCCGAGACTACGCCTACCCCGCGAGCAGCTCCGACAGCAGCGCGGGTTCCAGGTTGCCGCCGCTCACCACGGCGGCGAAGACCCGGCCGCCGAGTTCGCCGGCCCGGGACAGGTAGGCGGCCGTGGTGACCGCGCCGGAGGGCTCGGCGACCAGCCGGCCGCGCCGGGCCAGCACCGCCACCGCGGCGCGGATCTCCGCCTCGCCGACCGTGACGACATCGTCCACGTAGGCCTGCAGGTGCTCGAAGGGCAGCGCGCCGACGCTCGGGGTGCGCAGGCCGTCGGCGACGGTCCGGTAGGTGTCGGCCACCGGCCATATGACGCGCTCGCCGGTGCGCAGGCTCGCCTGCGCGTCGGCCGCCAGCTCGGGCTCGACGCCGACCACCCGGACGCCCGGCGTGGTGAGCTTGATCGCGGCGGCGACGCCGCTGATCAGGCCGCCGCCGCTGACCGGGACGAGCACGGTGTCCAGCTCGTCCGGGGCGTCCTCGCCGATCTCCAGGCCGACCGTGCCCTGCCCCGCGATGATGTACGGATCGTCGTACGGCGGCACCCAGACGTACCCGTGCCGCTCCGCCAGCTCGCTCGGCACCGTGTCGCGGTCGTCCGGCGCGACCAGCACCACCTCGGCGCCGAACGAGCGGGTGTTGGCGACCTTGACCGCCGGCGAGGTGTCCGGCATCACGATCACCGCCTTGATGCCGAGCAGCCGCGCGGCGTACGCGACGGCCTGCGCGTGGTTGCCGCTGGACTGGGCGACCACTCCGTGGGCCCGCTCCTCGCCGCTCAGCACGGCCAGCCGGTTGTACGCCCCGCGGATCTTGAAGGCGCCGGTCGGCTGCAGGTTCTCCGGCTTGAGCCAGAGCCGCCTGGTGCCGTCGGCGGCCCACGGACAGGGCATCAGCGGCGTCCGGACCGCCACTCCGGCGATCCGCCGCTGGGCGGCCCGCAGCTCCTCCAGACCCACCAGTGCCATGGCGGCCCTCACTCTCCCGCGTCGAGGGGCAGTTCGCTGACCCGGTTCTCCCACTTGGTGGAGAGCACGACGGTGGTCCGGGTGCGGGCCACCCCCTTGGTCCCCGAGAGCCGCTTGACCACCGACTCCAGGCCCTCCACGTCGGAGACCCGGACCTTGAGCATGTACGAGTCGTCGCCCGCGATGAACCAGCAGTCCTCCACCTCGCCGAGGTCCTTCAGCCGGTGCGCCACGTCCTCGTGGTCGGCGGCGTCGGTGAGTTGAAGGCCGATCAGGGCGGTGACCCCGAAGCCGAGCGAGGCCGGGTTGACGGTGGCCCGGTAGCCGGTGATCACGCCGGCCTGCTCCAGGCGGTTGATCCGGTCCGTGACGCTGGGGCCCGACAGGCCCACCAGGCGGCCAAGTTCGGCGTAGGAGGCTCGTCCGTTCTCCCGGAGTGCCTGGATGAGCTGTCTGTCGACCGTGTCCATGTACCGTCCGCGTCCTTCCGAACCTAGCCAGAGCCAGAGATCATTATCCGGAATCCAAGGGCCCGCGTACGGAGCAACCCGGATATCGCAGAGAACATACTCTCCCCTGACGGGTCCGCCTACGCCCCGTCCGAGCGGGCCGCACCCAACTCGCCCTCCCAACGCCGGTAGAGCCGGTGCGGGACGCCGACCGCGTCCAGCACCCGGCCGGCCACGAAGTCCACCAGTTCCCGGGCGGTGGAGCCGCCGGCGTAGAAACCGGGCGAGGCGGGCAGCACCACGGCGCCGGCCGTGTCCAGCTCGACCAGGTGGCGCAGCGTCACCCCGTCGAGCGGCGTCTCGCGGACGCAGACCACCAGCGGACGGCGCTCCTTGAGGGTGACGGCGGCGGCACGTTGCAGCAGATCCTTGCTCAGGCCCAGGGCGATCCCGGCCACCGCGCCGGTGGTGGCGGGGACCACCAGCATCCCCTTGGCGGGGTACGAGCCACTGGACGGGCCGGCCGCGAAGTCACCGGCGGCCCAGTACCGGACGTCGGCCAGGTCGACCTCCGGCGCGTCGGGGGTGACCTCGGCGTCGGCCCCGGCCAGCCAGGCGGCCAGGTCGGTGCGCCAGTGCGCGTCGCGGAACGCGATGCCGGTCTCGTCCAGGATGGTCAGCCGGGCGGCCCGGCTGACCACCAGGTCCACCGCCTCGCCCGCCGCCAGCAGCGCTCGAATCACCGAGGCCGCGTACGGCGTGCCGGACGCGCCGGACACCCCCACCACCCAGGGACGTCTCGGTGCCCTCTGTTCCTTGCTCATACCTCGCACCCTAGAGCCTGCGACGCGGGAGGATGGCGGGGTGACTTCTCCGTCGGCGCCGTTCCTGATCGACCTCACCCACCAGCTCACCACCGGCATGCCGGTCTACCCCGGCGACCCCGAGGTGGCGCTGCGGCCGGTGCTGACCACGGACACCGCCGGGGTGAACGTGCTCCGCGTGCACCTCGGCTCACAGTCCGGCACCCATGTGGACGCGCCCTACCACGTGGACGTCACCTGGCCGACCCTGGACGGTCTGCCGCTGGAGCTGTTCACCGGGCCCGCGGTGCTGGCCGACCTGCGGGCGCTGCCGGCCCGGACCGCGGTGACCGCCGATCAGCTGGCCCCCGCGCTGGCCCGGGTGGCCGCTCCGGGCACCGTGCTGCTGCTGGCCACCGGCTGGCCGCGGTTCTGGGGGACGGACCGCTACCTGGCACACCCCTACCTCAGCCCGGCCGCCGCCGAGGCGATCGCCCGGGCGGGGGTGCGGACCGTCGGGGTGGACGCGCTGAGCGTGGACCGCACCCCCGACCCCGGCGCGCCCGACGGCGCGCCCGGCGGCCTGGCCGGGGCGGCGGCGGAGCCGGCGCTGGCCGCGCACCGGATCCTGCTCGGCGGGCCCGAGGGCGGGGTGATCGCGGAGAACCTCACCGACCTCACCCCGCTGCTGGAGGCCCAGGCCCGCGACCGCCCGATCACGGTCAGCCTCTTCCCGATCCGGCTGGCCGCCGCCGACGGCGCCCCGATCCGCGCGGTGGCGACGGTCGGCGGCTAGCCGCAAAGGTCTAGACCATGCCTAGGGGCACCCGCTAGGCCGACCCCTCGTGGGGGAGATCACCGGTGTGGTCGAGCGGCTCTGGCGCTACCCCGTGAAGTCCACCGCCGGGGAGCGGCTGAGCGAGGTCGCCGTCGACGGGCGAGGGCTGGCCGGAGACCGGCTGTACGCGGTGCGGGACGGCGAGGGCCGGTTCGGCTCGGGCAAGAACACCCGGCGGTTCCGCCGGATGGACGGGCTGCTGCGGCTCGGCTCACGGCTCGGCACCCGGCCCGACGCGCCCGTCCTGCTCGACCCGCTCGGCCGCGCGGTCCCCGACCCGACCGCCTTCCTCCGCGCCTACCTGCGGCGCGCCGACGTCGAACTGGCCCGCGAGGACACCGTCTCGCACTTCGACCAGCTGCCGGTCAGCGTGCTCAGCACGGCCACCCTGGACTGGGTCCGCGAGGCCGTGCCGACCGCGTTGATCGACGAACGGCGGTTCCGTCCCAACATCGTGCTCCGCACCCCGCCCGGGAGCAGGCCGTTCGTCGAGGACGACTGGCTCGGCCGGGAGGGCCGGCAGTCCTCGGGCGCGCGACTCGCCTTCGTCCGGGCCAGCGAGCGCTGCGCGATGACCGGCACGGCCCAGCCCGGCCTGCCGCACGCACCCGAGATCCTGCGCGCCGTCCCCCGCTGGCACGACGGCCGGCTCGACGCACTGGCCACCGTCACCGCCCCGGGCCCGCTCAGGGTCGCGACCGCCTGGTGCTGGGCTAGCGGCCGGCCCTCAGGGCTTCTGGCGGACCAGGCAGAACGGGTGGCCGGCCGGATCGAGGTAGACCCGGAAATCGGTCTCGGCGTCCTTGCGCACCGCCCCCAGCGCGAGCACCCGCTCCTCGGCGACGTCCAGGTCGGCGACCGCGACGTCCAGGTGGAACTGCTGCGGGTGCGCCGGATCCGGCCACATCGGCGGCCGGTAGTCCTCCACCCGCTGGAACGCCAGCACCGTGCCCCCGGGGGTGTGCACGGTCGACCACTCCTCGTCCAGCTCCCAGCGCGGATCGGGCCGGTCCACCTCCCCGCCCAGCACGGCCGCGTAGAAGTGCGCCAGCCCCGCCGGGTAGTGGCAGTCCAGGACGATGCTCTCCAGGCTCCCGATCATGCCGCCCTCTCCTCACCCTCCGAACCCTCCGACACCGGCCAGCTCCAGGATCCGCCGGACCGCGCCGCCGGGCCACCGGCCCGGCGTCAGTAGGCCACGCCGACGGCCTGCCCGACGGTGGCCGGATCGTCCAGGCAGGCGAGCAGGGTGGCGGCCAGGTCGGCGCGCCCGAGCACGTGGCCCCGCCGGACGTTGCCGCCGATCTCCCGCCGCACCCCGCCTCGGCGCGGCCGGTCGATCAGCCGGGGCGGGCGGACCACCGTCCAGTCGGTCCCGCTCGCCCGGATCAGTTCCTCCATCCGGGTCAGGTCCAGGTGGACCTCCCGGAAGACGCTGTTGACCAGCGGGTTCACCAGCAACCGGTAGAGCGGCGTCTCCCCCGGCGCGGGCGGCGCGACCGGCGCGGCGCTGACCGCGACGAAGCGCCGCACGCCCTCGTCCGACAGCGCGGCGAGGATCGCGCGGACCCCGGACGAGGTGACGTCGCTCGCCGCCCGTCCGTGCGGCCCGAGCACGCTGATCGCGGCGTCGGCGCCGCGGACGGTGGGCCGCAGTGCCGCCGGGTCGGTGATGTCGACGGTCCGCACCGAGAGCCGGGGGTGCCGGACGGTGAGCCCGGCCGGGTCGCGGACCACCCCGGTGACCTGGTGCCCGGCGTCCAGCGCCTGCTGGACCAGCTGGACCCCGGTCCGTCCGGTGGCCCCGAAGACCGTGAGTCGCATGGCGACCTCCAGAGTGCTCACGCCCCAGGATCCGCGCGGCTCAGCCGGCCCGCAGCCCGCGCAGGGCCAGGTCGAGCAGCGCGAAGACGAACAACGAGATCCCGACGAAGCCGTTGGTGGTGAAGAACGCCCGGTTCAGCCGGGACAGGTCGCCCGGCTTGACGATCGAGTGCTCGTAGAGGAACGCGCAGACCACCACCGCGAGCCCCACGTAGAACGCCGGCCCGGCGTGGGTGAGCACCCCGTACCAGGCCAGCAGGGCGGTGGTGACGACGTGGCAGGCGCGCGCGCCGTACAGCGCGGCGGCGATGCCGAAGCGGGCCGGCACCGAGCGCACCCCCTCGGCGCGGTCGGCGGCGACGTCCTGACAGCCGAAGATCAGGTCGAAGCCGCCGATCCAGACGCCGACCGCGAGCCCGAGCACCACCGCGTCCCAGGACCAGCTGCCGGTGACGGCCAGCCAGGCACCGACCGGTCCCATCGCCTGGGCCAGGCCGAGGATCGCGTGCGGGAAGTCGGTGAACCGCTTGCCGTACGGATAGACCACCATCGGCACCACGGCCACCGGCGCCAGCCACAGGCAGAGCGGGTTGAGCAGGGCCGCGGCGCCGAGGAAGACCAGCAGCGCCACCCCGGAGCCGGTGTAGGCGGTGCGCAGCGAGACCGCGCCGGTCACCAGCTCGCGGGTGACGGTGCGCGGGTTACGGGCGTCGATCTCCCGGTCGATGATCCGGTTCGCCGCCATCGCGAAGGTCCGCAGGCTGACCATGGCGACCGTGACGATCAGCAGGGTCGCCCAGTGCACCCGCCGGTCGGCCAGGAACATCGCGCTGAGGGTGGCGATGTAGGCGAAGGGCAGGGCGAAGACCGAGTGCTCGATCAGCACCAGGCGCAGGAAGGCCTTGGCCTTGCCCGGCGGCGGGGTCTCGATCAGGTCGGCGGTGGCGCTCACAGCCCGTACTCCGTCCAGCGCTTGGTGACCAGTGCGGCGGTGGCCGGGTCCGAGCTGACCATCTCCGGCCAGCCGCCGTCCCGGGTGTAGCCCTCCTCGGGGAGCTTGCGGGTGGCGTCGATGCCCGCCTTGCCTCCCCAGAACTGCTGGTAGGAGGCGTGGTCCAGGTGGTCCACCGGCCCCTCGACCACGGACAGGTCGCGGCTGTAGTCGACGTTGCCGAAGGCCCGCCAGGCGACCTCCTGGTAGTCGTGCACGTCGCAGTCGGCGTCCACCACGATGATCAGCTTGGTCAGCGACATCATGTGCGCGCCCCAGATGGCGTGCATCACCTTCTGCGCGTGCTTCGGGTACTTCTTGTCGATCGAGACGATCGCGCAGTTGTGGAAGCCGCCGGCCTCGGGCAGGTCGTAGTCGACGATGTCCGGGATGATGATCTTCAGCAGCGGCAGGAAGAACCGCTCGGTGAACTTGCCCAGCGGGCCGTCCTCGGTCGGCGGGCGGCCGACCACGATGGACTGCAGGATCGGCCGGCGGCGCATGGTGACGCAGTCGATGGTGAGCGCCGGGAACGGCTCCTGCGGGGTGTAGAAGCCGGTGTGGTCGCCGAACGGACCCTCCGGCAGCTCCTTCCCGGGCTCCAGCCAGCCCTCCAGCACCACCTCGGCGTCGGCCGGCACCTGGAGCGGGACGGTCTTGCAGTCCACCATCCGGACCCGCTCGCCGGCCACGAACCCGGCGAACAGGTACTCGTCGATGTCCCCCGGCAGCGGCGCGGTGGCCGCGTAGGTGACCGCCGGCGGGCAGCCGAAGGCGATCGCCACCGGCAGCCGCTCACCGCGCTTGGCGGCCACCGCGGCGTGGTTGCGGCTGTCCTTGTGGATCTGCCAGTGCATGCCGATGGTGCGCTTGTCGTGCCGCTGGAGGCGGTAGAGGCCGAGGTTGCGGACCCCGGTGTCCGGGTCCTTGGTGTGGGTCAGGCCCAGGTTGAAGAACGAGCCACCGTCCAGCGGCCAGGTGAAGAGCGCGGGCAGGGTGTCCAGGTCGACCTGGTCGCCGGTGAGCACCACCTCCTGCACCGGGGCCTCGGTCGGCTTGACCCTGCGCGGCGGCACGTGCGCCATCGAGGCGAGCTTGCCGAAGGCGTCCCGGAACCCGGTGAAGCCCTGCGGCAGCTCGGGCTTCAGCAGGCCGGAGATCTTCTCCGCGATGTCGTCGGGGGACTTCAGGCCGAGCGACTTGGCCAGCCGGCGCTCGGTGCCGAAGACGTTCATCGCCAGCGGCATCGTCGAGCCCTTGACGTTCTCGAAGAGCAGGGCCGGGCCCTTGGCCTTCTGCACGCGGTCGACGATCTCGCCGATCTCCAGGTACGGGTCCACCTCGACCTTGATCCGCTTGAGGTCGCCGTCACGTTCCAGAGCCCGCAGAAAGGAGCGGAGATCGTCGTATGCCATGCCAGCCAGTATCGGCCACCCGGTGGTCCGCCCCGGAACAGGTCCCCCCGACCGCGACGCCGGCGGCGTGGCAGGTCACCTAACCCGGACGGCCTACCGTGGCTGATCAGCTCAGACGCCCGCTTTTGGCGCATCCCTACGAGTCCGCCCGGCTCGCGGAGCCGCCCGGACAGCCCGCTCGACGATCTCTCCGGCCCGCTCGGCCGGCGGCTCGGCGAGCCGGCCGGAAACCGTGCGAATCGGCCCTGAACTGGGCAATCACCCCGCTGTGCGGCCGCGGGCGGACTCCTGGCGGGCATCCTTCAAGAGGCCACCGGACTTTCCGTGGAGGCTGCCTCGAGGCCGGGCTCCGAGGTGCCCGGCTATGAAGGTCCCACATCTATTCCTGCCTGACCTTGTACGGAACCGACGCCGAAATGAGGTACGGCATCCTCGTAATGTCGTAGGTGACGAAGCGAATCGCAGCCGGGGCTCCAGAGCCGACACCGACTGCTCGGACACTCGCCTCACACCTTGGAGTTCGAGATGACGGTGTTGCACGAGGCCCCCACGGGGGAGGACGGTCCCGGCGATGCCCGTGGTCGGGTCGCGGAGCTGCACGAGCTGCGGGAGCAGGTCAGGCGCGGCCCCAGCGAGAAGGCCACCGAGGCGCAGCACGCGAAGGGCAAGTTGACGGCTCGTGAGCGGATCGAGCTGCTGCTGGACGAGGGCTCGTTCCACGAGGTGGAGCCGCTGCGCCGGCACCGGGCCACCGGCTTCGGCCTGGAGGCGAAGAAGCCGCACACCGATGGCGTGATCGTCGGCTGGGGCACCGTGCACGGCCGGACGGTCTTCACCTACGCGCACGACTTCCGGATCTTCGGCGGCGCGCTGGGCGAGGCCCACGCGCAGAAGATCCACAAGATCATGGACATGGCCATCGCGGCCGGTGCCCCGCTGGTCTCGCTGAACGACGGCGCCGGTGCCCGGATCCAGGAGGGCGTCACCGCGCTGGCCGGCTACGGCGGCATCTTCCAGCGCAACACCAAGGCCTCCGGCGTCATCCCGCAGATCAGCGTGATGCTCGGCCCGTGCGCCGGCGGCGCGGCCTACAGCCCGGCGCTGACCGACTTCATCTTCATGGTCCGCGAGACCTCTCAGATGTTCATCACCGGCCCGGACGTGGTCCAGGCGGTCACCGGCGAGAAGATCAGCCAGAACGGCCTCGGCGGCGCCGACGTGCACTCCGCGGTCTCCGGCGTCTCGCACTTCGCCTACGACGACGAGCAGTCCTGCATCGAGGAGGTCCGCTACCTCCTGTCGCTGCTGCCGCAGAACAACCGCGAGATGCCGCCGTCCACGCCCAGCGAGGACCCGATCTCCCGGCGCTGCGAGGCGCTGCTGGACCTGGTCCCCTCGGACGGCAACCGCCCCTACGACATGCGCAAGGTGATCGAGGAGATCGTCGACCACGGCGAGTTCCTGGAGATCCACGAGCGTTGGGCGACCAACGTCATCTGCGCGCTCGCCCGGATCGACGGGCACGTGGTCGGCCTGATCGCCAACCAGCCGCAGTCCCTGGCCGGCGTGCTCGACATCAACGCCTCCGAGAAGGCCGCCCGCTTCGTGCAGATGTGCGACGCCTTCAACATCCCGCTGATCACCCTGCTCGACGTCCCCGGCTTCCTGCCCGGCGTGGACCAGGAGCACGGCGGCATCATCCGGCACGGCGCCAAGCTGCTCTACGCCTACTGCAACGCCACCGTGCCGCGGATCTCGCTGATCCTGCGCAAGGCCTACGGCGGCGCCTACATCGTGATGGACTCCCAGTCCATCGGCGCCGACCTGACCTACGCCTGGCCCACCAACGAGATCGCGGTGATGGGCGCCGAGGGCGCGGCCAACGTGATCTTCCGCCGGGACATCAACGGCGCCGAGGACCCCGAGGCGATGCGGGCCCAGAAGATCAAGGAATACAAGAGCGAGCTGATGCACCCGTACTACGCGGCCGAGCGCGGCCTCGTGGACGACGTCATCGACCCGGCCGAGACCCGCACGGTCCTCGCCTCGGCGCTCGCCATGCTCCGCACCAAGCACGCCGACCTGCCCAGCCGCAAGCACGGCAACCCGCCGATGTAGCCCCCCGCGGGCCGACCACCCGGTCGGCCCGCGCCCGGCTCCGGCCCTTCGACCACACCATCAGCAGGGGGAGAGAACACACCATGAGCATCGCTGCCGAACCACTCGTCAAGATCACCCGCGGCTCCCTCACCGTCGAGGAGCTGGCCGCCCTCACCGCCGTGCTGACCGTCCGCGCCGCGGCCGCCCAGCAGGCCACCCAGGCCGTCGCCTCGGTCGAGCCGATCGCCCGCTGGAGCCGGCTGGAGCGCCGCCCGGCCTACTTCTCGCCGGTCAGCTGGCAGCAGGCCGCGTAACACCCCCGGTCACGGGAGGCAGCCGCTTCTCGAACCAGTGGTCGTTGTACGGGTCGTCGTGGTACCGCGGGATCTCCCGGTAACCGTGGCGGGCGTACAGCGCCCGGGCCTCCACCAGGTCGGCCCGGGTGCCCAACCGCAACACCGTCATCCCGCGCTGCCGGGCCGCCCGCTCCACCTCGGCCAGCAGCCGGGCACCGCCGCCGAGCCCGCGCGCCCCGGGGCGGACGTAGACCTTGGTCACCTCGCCCAGCGCCGGTCCGAGCCGGCGCAGTCCGATGCAGCCGCTCACCGCGCCGCGGTGGCGGGCCAGCAGCAGGACGGCCAGCCCCTCGGCCGGCTCGGCGGCCAGCGCCGCCGCGACCTCGTCCGCGCCGGCCGGACGGCCGTGGTAGCGGGCCACCAGCTCGGTCAGATAGGCGCGCAGCACCGCCCGGGCCTCCGGGTGGTCGACCTCCGTCGGCTCGACGGACCACTGCGCCGCGGTCGGACGGGAACTCTGTGATCGGTTCATGACGCCATGCTGCCCCGGGGGTGCGCCCCGGGGCAGTCGAATTGTCCGGCCGAATGATCAGATCAGGCGGCGACCAGGCCCGCCGGGCGGGCGGCGTGCATCACGCTGAGGTTGCGGGCCAGCCGCTGCGGGTCCTGGTCGAGCCAGAGCCGCAGGGCCGCCCCGAGCATCGCGCTGCCCGAGCCCAGCCGCACCCCGGTGGCCAGCGCGACCTGCGCCGCCGCCGGGACCAGCAGGTCGGCCAGCGGCGCCGGCAGCCAGACCGTCAGCGCACACGGCGCGGGCTCGGCCAGCGCCGCCAGCAGGCCGTAGGCGCGGGCCGTCCCCTGCAGGGTCGGCAGCACGTCCAGCAGCCCGTCCGCGACCACCTCCGACAGGTCGTGCCGGTGGCCCTGGGCCAGCCAGCGGAGCCGCTCCCGCTCCGCGACGGTGATCCGGATCTTGAGCATGATCTCTTCGCTGTCCATGGCGCGGCCTCCTCACTGCCCCTGTCCCCTGGGGCAGAGCTGCCCCAGCCTCCGCAGCCGGCCGGCTTGCCCCGACCCGGGATCACCTCACCCGACGCCGGCGTACGAGTGCTTGCCCGTGATGAAGATGTTGACGCCGTAGTAGTTGAAGAGGAAGCAGGCGAACGCCAGCAGGGCCAGGTAGGCGGCCTTGCGGCCCTTCCAGCCGGCGGTGGCCCGGGCGTGCAGGTAGCAGGCGTAGATCACCCAGGTGATGAAGGACCAGGTCTCCTTCGGGTCCCACTCCCAGTACTTGCCCCAGGCGGCTTCGGCCCAGATCGCGCCCGCGATGATGGTGAAGGTCCACAGCGGGAACACCAGCGCGTTGATCCGGTAGGAGAGCTTGTCCAGGCTCGCGGCGGACGGCATCCGCTCCCAGATCGAGGCGGCGGTGTTGAACGGGCCGGTGGTCCCGCCGGCCGCGATCCGCTTGTCGTAGGCGTCCTTGCCCAGGTAGAGGGCGGTGGCCACGAAGCCCGCGTGGAAGGCGCCGCCGCAGATGATCGCGGTGGTCACGTGGATCGCCAGCCAGTACGAGTGCAGGGCCGGAACCAGCTGCTCGGAGTCGGTGTAGAGCACGCTGGTGGCCAGACCGAGCGTCAGCGTCGAGGTCACCACGGCGGGCAGGCCCATCCAGCGGACCGGCTTGCCCATCACCAGCAGCACCAGGTACGCGCCGACGATGGTGAAGGAGAAGGCGCAGGAGAACTCGTACATGTTGCCCCACGGCGGGCGCATCACCGAGAGGCCGCGGGCGAGCACGCCGCCGCCGTTGCACAGCGCGCCGAGGACGGTCAGCGAGACCGCGATCCGGCCGGCCAGGTCGCCCTTGGCGCTGGTGCCGGCGGCTCCCGGACCGTCCACCCCGAGGCCGTCGTCGTCCCGGCCGCTGGTGACCACGATGGCACCCTCGCCGGCCAGCTTGGTGCGGGTCAGCGTGGTGGTGCCGCCGCTGGCCGAGGCGACCGTGACGGTGACCTTCTTGGCCGCCTTCTCCGCCTCGGCCTTGGCCCCGATGGTGGCGGTGGCGGCGGTCTCGGCGAGCGTGGCGCCCTGCGCGTCGGAGCGCTGGGCGACCGCGCCCTTGCTGCCGAAGGTCCACTCGAAGAGGTGAGCGAACATGGCCAGCATGTAGACGAACATCGCCGACCAGATCAGCTTGTTCGACAGGTCGGCCAGATGGGCGTTGACCCCGGTGACGTTGCTCACCGTCTACTCCTTCGAGTCCGTGTCGGCGGGATGGGCGGGGGCTGCCGTGCCGTCGGGGTCCGACGGCACGGGTGCTTCGGGTTGCTGATCGGGATCGGCTTGGGAAGGCCCGTCGTCCCCGACCGAGCCCTCCCGGGCGTCGGCCGAGCCCTCCCGGGCGTCGTCGTCCGGCTCCTCTTCGTCGAGGTCCAACGCCGGCGCGTCGTCCTGCAGGTCGACGGCGAGTTCGGCCAGCTCCTCGGCGATCCGCGCCGACTCGCTGCGGGCCAGACCGGCCAGCTCGACCAGGGTCCGGCCGTCCGGGCCGACCACCGCGCGCACCCAGATCCGGCGGCGCTGCACGAAGAGCGAGCCGATCAGGCCGAGGATGGCGAGCACCGCGCCGGTCAGCGCGATGTCGTTGCCGGGCCGGTGCGAGACGCTGAAGGTCGCCCACTGCTTGTAGCCGTCGAAGGAGAGCGTCCCGTAGCCGTCCGGGAGCTGCCAGGCCTCACCCGGCGTCATCTTGACCTTGGCGATGCCGCCGTCCTGCTGCATCTGGGTCAGGTGCGTCAGGTCCAGCTCGTAGATGTTCTGCGGGGTCCCGGAGTCGGTGCCCAGGTCGCCCTGGTAGCCGGTCAGGATCAGCGCCGGGTTGGCGTCGCCCGGGAAGAGCGAGACCGGCCCGGTGGTCGGCCCGAAGTTGGCCGGCGCGGTCGGCAGGAAGAATCCGCTGAAACCGAGCTGGACCTTCTTGCCGTCCTTCTCCCCGTAGTCGGCCACCTTGATCACACCGGTCGAGGTGAGGTTGTTGTCCTGCGGCAGGAAGGGCACCGCGTCGTGGAAGACCACCTGGCCGGCGGCGTTCTTGACGGTGATCACCGGGGCGTAGCCGTGGCCGATCAGGTAGACCTTGCTGCCGCTGATCTCCAGCGGGTGGTTGACCTGGATGTCGCCGGCCTTCAGCTTGGTCGGGTCGGCGCCCTGCCAGTAGTGGATGTGCGCGGTGAACTCGCGGGCCTCGCCGATCTGGTCACCGGTGGTCTGGTACACGGCGGTGAAGCCGTCCAGGTTGAACCCGAACGGGTCGAGGTCCTCCGGACCGTAGAAGGCGGAGCCGGTGAAGTCGTCCAGCTGGGTCACCGTGTTGGTGTAGCCGCCGCCCTCGATCACCAGCTTGCCGCCGGTGCCGCTGGCCAGGCTGGCCCAGGCGAAGCCGGCCAGCAGGGCGAAGAGCGAGAGGTGGAAGAGCAGGTTGCCGACCTCGCGCAGGTAGCCCTTCTCGGCGGCGACCGCGTCGCCGGCCAGGTGGGCGCGGAACCGGCGCTTGCGCAGCAGCCGGTGCGCGGCGGCCACCGCGGTCTGCGGGTCCGCGTCGGTCTGCCAGGCGGCGTAGACCGGCATCCGGGTCAGGTTGCGCGGCGCGGCCGGCGGCGCGGCGCGGATCACCCCGACAAACTGCCAGGTGCGCGGGATGATGCAGCCCGCCAGCGAGATGAAGAGCAGGATGTAGATCGCCGAGAACCAGACCGAGCTGTAGACGTTGAAGAGCTGCAGCTTGTCGTAGAGCGGGGTGAGGCTCCTGTGCCCGGCCTTCCAGGTCTGCACCTTGAGCGAGTTCTCGCTCTCCTGCGGGATCAGCGAGCCGGGGATGGCCGCCAGCGAGAGCAGGAAGAGCAGGATCAGCGCGACCCGCATCGAGGTCAGCTGGCGCCAGGTCCAGCGCAGCCAGCCGAACAGCCCTATCCCGGTCGGCCCGTCCGGCTCGACCGGGGCGCTGCTCAGCCGCTCGGCGGACTCCTGGTCCGTCGCGGGCTTGAGTTCGGTGTCACTCACGGTCAGAATCCGATCGAATCTTGCGGGACGAGGTACTGAAGCTGGTTCACCATGGACTGCCAGGCGCCGGTCACCAGCAGCAGCCCGACCGCGACGAGCATGCCGCCGCCGAGCCTCATCACCCACTGGTAGTGGCGCTTGATCCAGCCGAAGGCGCCGATCGCGCGGCGGAACGCCAGGGCCGCCAGGACGAACGGTACGCCCAGACCCGCACAGTAGACCGCCATCAGGAAGGCGCCGCGCCAGGGGCTGGCCTGGTTCATCGACAGCATCTGCAGCGCGCCCATGGTCGGGCCGATGCACGGGGTCCAGCCGAGCCCGAAGACCATGCCGAGCAGCGGGGCACCGACCAGCCCGACCACCGGACGGCGGTGCGAGCGGATCTCCCGGGTGCTGAAGCCGGGCATCAGGCCCATGAAGGCCAGGCCCATCAGGATGGTCAGCGCGCCCATCACCAGGTTGATGGTGTGGCTGTACTCGCGCAGCGTCTGTCCGAAGAAGCCGAACAGGGCGCCGCCGGAGACGAAGACGGCGGTGAAGCCGAGCACGAAGAGCGCCGAGCCGAGCAGCATCCGACCCCGCCGGGCGCCGCGCGCGTCGGCCAGGTCGGCGGCCGAGAAGCCGGTGACGTACGAGAGGTAGCCGGGGACCAGCGGCAGTACGCAGGGCGAGAAGAACGAGACCAGGCCGGCCGCGACGGCGACCGGGATGGCCAGCAGCAGCGGTCCGCTGACCACCGTCTGGTTGTTCTCGCCCAGCGCCAGCAGGGCCGAGGTCACGAGCTCTTCTCCGCCAGCACCGGCGTGAGCATCGACTCCAGGTCGCCCGGCGGCAGCGCCCGCAGCGCACGGGCGGCGAGCCGGCCCTCACGGTCGATCACGATGGTGGTCGGGATCGCCTGCGGGTTGAGGCTGCCCTTGGGGAACTTGAGGATCTGGGTGCCGTCCGGGTCGTAGATGCTCGGGTAGGTGATCCCGTTGTCCTGCTCGAAGACCCTGGCGTTGGTCGGGTCGGTGTCCCGGGTGTTGATGCCGAGGAACTGGACCCCCTGCGACTGGTACTTCTGGTACACCTGCTCCAGCCCCTTGGCCTCGGCCCGGCAGGGCGAGCACCAGGAGCCCCAGATGTTGAGCACGACGATCTTGCCCTTGTAGTCGGCGAGCGAGACCGGCTTGCCCTCCAGGTCGTTCCCGCTGATGGCCGGGGCCGGCTGGCGGTCGGCGGCCGCGACGGTGTCGATGCCGTCGGCACCCATCACGAAGCCGGCCTGGGAGGTGGCGCCGGAGTCGGCGCCCGTGGAGCTGCACCCGGCGAGGGTCAGCACGGCGACCGCGGCGGTGATGGCCGCGGCCAGACGAAGGCGCGAGGAGGACCCCCCGGCCGAAGGCTGGGTGGGGGTCTCCGGGGCCGAGAACGGGGGGAGCGGCGTACCAGACATGTGAAAAGTTTCGCATGTGACTTTGGGGGGCTTTAGGGGGGTCCGACCTTGCGAGTCGGACCCCCTCTGAGCTGCGGGTGTAAAGGCCGGATCAGTGCCGCCTCAGGCCCGTCGGGCCTTATCCGGCCAGTTCAGGCCCCGAAGCTCTTCGCCACCGGCGCGTCGCCCCTGCGCCCCTTGCCGACCAGGTGGGCCGGCAGCAGGTCGCGGGCCGGCTCGCGGTAGCCGATCGAGACCAGCTTGTCCCCCTCGTACGTGAAGCTGGTCAGCGAGGCCAGCGAGCACTGCCGCTTGCGCGGGTCGTGCCAGAGCCGGCGGCGCTCGGCGAACGAACGGGCCGTCCAGATCGGCAGCTGGTGGCTGACGCAGACCGCCTCGTGCCCGCGCGCCGCGTCCCGGGCCGCGGCCAGCGCGCCCATCATCCGGACCGCCTGCTCGATGTACGGCTCCCCCCAGGACGGGCGGAACGGGTTGGTGAGGTACCGCCAGTAGGCCGGGTTGCGCAGCGAGCCGTCGCCCACCCCGAAGGTCTTGCCCTCGAAGACGTTCTCCGCCTCGATCAGCCGGGGGTCCACCGCGACGTCCAGGCCGTGCACGCCGCCGATCGGCGCGGCGGTCTCCTGGGCCCGCTCCAGCGGCGAGGCGACCACGTGGGTGATGTCGCGGTCGGCCAGGTGGTCGGCGACCCGCTCGGCCATCTGCCGGCCCAGCTCGGAGAGGTGGAAGTCGGGCAGCCGCCCGTAGAGCACGCCCTCCGGGTTGTGCACCTCACCGTGCCGCATCAGGTGGACGACGGTGGTCTCGTTGGCGCTCATCGGTGCGGGTTCCTCAGCTCTCGTGGGGGCGGGCCTGGGCGGCGGCCTGGGCGGCGGCCGGCAGCGCGGCGGCGATCCGCTCGATCGCGCGCTCGTCGTGCGAGGCCGAGACGAACCAGGACTCGAAGGCGGACGGCGGCAGGTAGACCCCGTCGGCGAGCAGGCTGTGGAAGAACCCGGTGAACCGGAAGGACTCCTGACGCTTCGCCGACTCGTAGTCCGTCACCGGCTGGTCGGTGAAGAAGACCGAGAACATGTTGCCGGCCTTCTGCAGCCGGTGCGCCACGCCCTCCTTGGTCAGCGCCTCGGTGACCAGGCCGGAGACGGTGTCGGCGACCTTGTCCACGGTGGCGTAGACCTCGTCGGTGCAGCCGCGCAGCTGGGCCAGCCCGGCCGCGGTGGCGATCGGGTTCCCGGAGAGGGTGCCCGCCTGGTAGACCGGACCGGCCGGCGCGAGGTGGGCCATCACGTCGGCCCGGCCACCGAAGGCCGCCGCCGGGAACCCGCCACCCATCACCTTGCCGAAGGTGAGCAGGTCCGGGGCCCAGCCCTCGTGCGCGGCCTCCAGGCCGTACCAGCCGGCCTTCGAGACGCGGAAGCCGGTCATCACCTCGTCCGAGACGAAGAGCGCGCCGTTCTCCCGGCAGAGCCGGGCCAGGCCGGCGTTGAAGCCGGGCGCCGGCGGCACCACGCCCATGTTGCCGGGCGAGGCCTCGGTGATCACGCAGGCGATCTCGCCCGGGTGCGCGGCGAAGGCCCGCTCGACGGCGGCCAGGTCGTTGTAGGGCAGCACCAGGGTGTCGCCGGCCTGGGCGCCGGTCACCCCGGGGGTGTCGGGCAGCGCGAAGGTGGCCACCCCGGAACCGGCGGCGGCGAGCAGCGCGTCCACATGACCGTGGTAGCAGCCGGCGAACTTGATCACCTTGGCCCGGCCGGTGAAGCCCCGGGCCAGCCGGATCGCCGACATGGTGGCCTCGGTGCCGGACGAGACCAGCCGCACCTGCTCCACCGGAGCCACCCGGGCGACGATCTCCTCGGCCAGCTCGACCTCGCCCTGGCCGGGCGTGCCGAAGGAGGTGCCGCGGGCGACCGCCTCCCGGACGGCGTCCAGCACGGCCGGGTGCGCGTGGCCGAGGATCATCGGCCCCCAGGAGCAGACGAGGTCGACGTACTCGCGGCCGTCCGCGTCGGTCAGGTAGGGGCCGGTGCCGGACACCATGAAGCGCGGCGTGCCGCCCACCGCGCGGAAGGCGCGCACCGGCGAGTTCACCCCGCCGGGGGTGACCCGCGACGCGCGGTCGAAGAGCGACTGGGACTGAGGTGCTTCATAGGGGTAGCTCACGAGAACCCATCCTCTCAAACCACGCCGCTCTCAAATCGTGTCCTTTACCTCTGCATGTCGGAGCCGATCATCTGGAACGATGATCCGTGTGCGCCTACCGCAGGATCGTCCCGCACACTGGAGGGGTAACACTCGTCTCCAGCGCGCAGTACTGCCGGTCACGGGCAGCCGATGTGGCACGCCCGTACGACATGGTGAGCATGGCGTCGTACACCTGTTCTGGTGTAGAGGTTGTGTGAACGCGGCGGGGGTGCGGCGACGGGGTTGTATGGACATACAGCCGCGGGTGGGCGGACAGCGGCAACGGGTGGCATAACGGGAAAAGAGGACTTCCGGCTGGACACCGGAGGTCCGGGGGTCTGTCGATTCCGGCGAATTCCGGTGAGGATGGTCCGAGTGTCCGAGGCGCAGGACGGCTTCGAGGAGGCCGCGGCGACGGGTCCGGGTCACGGCAGGAGGGCTGCCGGGTCCGGCGAGAGGGGAAGGCGGGGTGAGGGACGGGTGGGGGTGACCTACAAGTACTTCGGTGCGCCCGACCGCGCGACCGCCGCGAGAGTCCCCACCGCGCTCGGCCCCGGCGGCCTCGGCCTGGACGCCGGCGAACTCGGCTCGCTCGGCCGGCTCGGGGACCTGATGGAGACCAGCGGCTCCCCCAACGGCCACCTCTCCACCAAGATCAAGCCGGAGACGATGAGCGCGATGGTGCTCACCGGCATCCAGGGCGTCCCGCTGCACCAGGTCCCACCGCTCGAACTGGTCGTCCTGCACCCGGACTACGCCGTCGTCCAGCTCCCGCACACCGTCGTCGAGCCGCTCCGCAAGGCGGACGTCACCGAACTCGGCGCCGCCGCCTTCATCTGGTCCACCGTCCCCGACCGCCGCGGCCCGCGCGACGCCTTCGTCATCTACACGATGCTGCACGAGTGGCAGGACTTCGCCAACCGGCTGCACGACGCGGGGCACCAGCTGTACTGCCTGGTGTGGCCCTGACCGGCCCCACCCTGACGATCGGTCAGCCTTGGCCGTGGCCGGCGCACTTCGCGGCGGCTGCCGTGACATCACAGGTCGCGCGACCAGTCGCCTCGTCCGAACGGGTGGAGTAACGGCGAAAAGGGGCGGGCTCGGGGAGGGGCGACCGGAACATCGGTCGCATGCGAAAGACACCGCGCCCCCGAAAGACCCTGCACACCCTCGGCGCCACCGCCCTCGCCGCCGTCGCGAGCCTCAGCGCGGCCGCCCCCGCGCGCGCCGGCCCGGTGCTGGAGCACCGGCACTGGGCCTGCGAGGTGCCCTACTCGGGCGAGTTGGAGTGCGGTCCGCCACTGGTGGTCCCGCCCGGAGCCCACCTCTGGGTCGGCGAGGAGACCGACGGGCCGACCGTCTTCACCGTCCACACCGGCGGGGACGACCGGCGCACCCGGGTCGGGTGGGGTGAGATGTGGGGCCCGGGTACCGCCAGGCTGTACGACAACAACGGCTCGGAGCCGGTCCTGGTACACGTCACCGAACACGCGGACGCCCCCGGGGAGTGCTGCGGCACCCGGTTCGGGTGGGGCTCCTACGAGGTCCGGCGGTAGCGGGCGGGAGTCCCGGCGCGCGCGGCGGGTGGACCGGCGCGCCGGGGGTCTCCGAGCCGGGTCAGCTGGGCAGGTAGACGATCCCGAGCTTGGTCAGCTGCCAGAGCTGGCCGGCCGCGCCGGTGTCCGGGGCGAGTTCGACGACCGGGTTGCCCTGGCCGTCGACGTCACCGCTGAGGGTGGCCACCTGGCCGGGCGCCTGGGAGTCGGCGAGCTTGTACTCCCCACCGCCGGCCGGCTCGACGATCCACTGCTGGTTCCCGCCGCCGTCGCAGGCCCACTGCTCCAGCCGGGTGCCGGTGGTGGTGGCGGCGCCGGTGGCGTCCAGGCACATGCCGCGGTTACCGCTGAAGGCCAGCAGGTAACCGCCGCCGGGCTTGGCCTCCATGACGAACGACTGGTTGAGGCCGCCGTCGGCCGGATACGTGATGGCGAGTCGGCCGTTGGTGCTGTCGCCGTAGGTCCCGCCGCCCGAGAGGTCGAGCACCTTGCCGTTGGCGGCGTTGGTCAGCTGGAACCAGGCGCCGTCCTGCGGCCCGTCACCGAAGGGCTGACCGGCCGTCAGCGGCATGATCGACGTGCCGTCGGACTGGTTGAGCGTGCAGTAGGCCTCCTGCTGGGCGGGCTCGTCGAAGAAGCTGCCCAGGCAGGCCCCCTCCCCCTTGTACCCCGCCACCCGCAGGTGGAAGGACTGCCGGATCTCGTCCTCGCAGAGCGAGAGGATCCCGATCGAGTAGTCACAGCCGTTGCGGGTGTTCTCCGAGAGGTCGATGACGTCACCGTTGGTGTACTCGTACGGCGAGGTGGTCCACTCCGCGCACACCTCGTGGCCGTAGGAGACCCGGCGCTGGTCCAGGAAGCGCACCCCGGGGACGGCCTCGGCCGCCTGGCGCAGCGCGTCGTCGAAGGTCGGCACCACCCAGTTGTGCCCCCAGGCCAGGTCCTCGGGGAACGCCGGGCAGCCCTGGGCGACCTTGGTGAGGTAGTCGTCGCTGCGGATGTCGGGGGTGATCGGGGTGAAGTAGGACTGGAAGACCAGCTGGTAGTCACCGTCCGCGTAGCCGGCCTGGCGCATGGTCTGCCGGATGTCGGTGATCGCCGCGATCACCTTGGGGATCACCGCGGCGGCCCGCTGGGTGATGGTGGCGCTGCCGATGGTGTCCCGGCAGCCCTGGGACTTCGGGATCGGGAAGTACTGGCCGAGGCAGCTCTCCATGATCCCGCTGAAGTCGAAGTCGTCGTTGGCGCCGATCGTGATGACGACCATCTTGACGTCGTACTTGGTGGCGGTCTGGGCGAGCTGGACGTCCTGCTTGGGCTCGCCGAAGTCGCCGCTGCCGCCGCCGGTGATCTTCGCCAGCGTGGGGTCGCTGACCAGGTCGCCGGTCTGCGCGCCGGAACAGGCCAGGTCGATCGGGGTGACGTTGCTCAGGCCGGTGTCGAAGATCTCCGACTGCGGGTGCCGGTGACAGAAGTCCTTCGGCCCGTCCGTGCCGGGGAAGTAGCCGTCGTTGGTGTCGGTTCCGGCGCCCTCACCGGAGATGGCGCTGTCGCCCAGCGAGACGATGGCGCCCGGCAGGGCCGCCCGGGCGGTGGCGGCGGTGGCCACCGGCGTGGCGGCGCTGGCCCGGGGGGCTCCGGCGCCCAGGCCGAGGGCGGCGACCAAGGCGGCCACGGCGAGCAGGGCGGTGGGGGGACCCGACGACATTTTCCTGATCACGCATGACTCCTCGTGGGGTGGCGGAGTGGTGCTGTGAGCGGGTTCACATCGTAAGTACTGACAAGTAGTGCAACAAGGCTCATGACAAGGAAAGTTGAGTGACCCTCACATTGCTCGGTCCGTCCCGGGCAGCAAAAAGCCGCCGCCCGCGCGTCCCAGGAGGGGAGGCGGCGGGCGGCGGCGGGAGGCTCAGGCGTGCTGGTGCTCGTCGGCGTTGACGCAGGTGTTGCCGAAGGACGGGTTCAGCAGGCCGACCACGTCGATGCTGTTGCCGCACAGGTTGACCGGGATGTGGATCGGCACCTGGATCTCGTTGCCGGAGGCCACGCCGGGGGAGCCGGCGGCGACACCCTCGGCACCGGCGCTGGCCATGGCGGTCCCGGCACCCGCGGCCACGATGCCGACCACTGCGGCGCCGACGGCGGCGGCCTTCTTGATGCTCATGTGAGTCTCCTTGTTGCTGAGCACGATGCGTGCGCAATCACCAACGACTCACCCGGGACCAGGTTGCGCGGAGCCTTCGATCATCACCCGTTTACAGTCAGCCGGCGCCCGTCCACCCCGCGATTCGGCGCCAGGCGATCGGGTGATCGGGCCGGCCACCCGTTTCCGCCCGGGCCGGCGGTCGTTCTCCCATCGAAGCCGTTTCCACCTCCGACCCGGAATTCGGAAAAGAGACCCTCGTCATGTGCAAGTCCGCCCGCGGTCCCGCCCTCGGCGCAGCCGGCACCGCCGCCGCTGCCGCGCCGGTCGGCGGCGGCCCGTCCCCGGGGGTTCTTTCCGCCTGATCCGGGCCCGCGATTTCCCGGTCGGACCGCCCCGAGCATCGTCCGCGTGAGTGATGTTCGACGGTCGGCCGCAACCTCTCGGCCAGCATTCCGGTTTCGCCCGGTACCCGGGCCAAACCGTCTCGGAAAACCAATGGAGGGTTAACCCCAATGCGCAAGATCTCGAAGACGCTCGTCCTGTCCGCCGCCGCCGCGGGTCTGCTGCTCGGTGGTGCCGGTGTGGCCGCCGCCAGTGCGGGCGCCCAGGGCGTCGCCGCCGGTTCCCCCGGCGTGCTCTCCGGCAACCTGCTCCAGGTTCCGGTGCACGTCCCGGTCAACCTCTGCGGCAACACCATCGACGTGGTCGGCCTGCTGAACCCGGCCTTCGGCAACACCTGCGTCAACGCCGACGAGCACCAGCACGCCTGATCCCCCCGGCCGCCGACCCGGGCGGCCCACCGCGCGCCCGGCTCGCCCGAGCGCGCGGCACCCCTCTCTCGTTTTGATCCAGTAAGGAGATCGCCATGCAGAAGGCGAAGAAGATCGCCGTCCTGTCCACCGCCGCGGTCGGCCTCGTTCTCGGTGCCGCCGGTGCGGCTGCCGCCAGCGCGGGTGCCCAGGGTGTCGTCGCCAACTCCCCCGGCGTGCTCTCCGGCAACGGCATCCAGGTTCCGGTGCACGTCCCGGTCAACCTCTGCGGCAACAGCGTGAACGTGATCGGTGTCCTGAACCCGGCGTTCGGCAACGGCTGCGCCAACATCGACCAGCACCTCGACCCCGACTGCTGAGCAGCGGACGTCTTGTGAGCAGCGGCCCCGGACTCCGCGTCCGGGGGCGCTGCCGTCTCCGCGAAAGACCCCACATCCCTCTGGAAAGGACGCGCCTTGAACAAGAGCACCACCGGCGGCCTGCTGGCCGCGCTGGGGACGGCGCTGCTGCTGACCCCGGCCGGACCGGCCGCCGCGGCCACCCAGTTGCAGCCCACCCGGGTCGGGCCGGCCCTCGGCGCGCTCGGCTACGCCGTGGCCCCGGCGAAGGACCTCCGGCTGGACCCGTTCGCCCAGTCCTCGGCCGACCCGCTGACCAACGCCGTGGCGATCAAGCCGGACAACCCCGGGATGCGGCCGCTCAGCACCACCAGCCTGACCAACGGTCTGAGCAACGGCGGCGGCCCGAAGGACGTCCCGGTCGTCGGCCTGCCGCTCTCCGCCCTGCCCGGCTGAGCGGGGAGCGGCGGACGGCGTACGACGAAGGCCCGGTGCGGACGGACGCACCGGGCCTCGCGTGTGCCGCGACGTCAGCCCTGCAGGGCCGACGTGGCGGTGCCCAGGGGCACCGCGGAGGTGGCGGTGTCCAGCGGCGCCTCCTCGACGACCCCGTCGACCGTGGCCAGCAGGGACCGGGTCTGGTCGGCCAGCGTCAGGTGCCGGTCCGGACCGCCCAGCGTGGCCTTGGCCCCCGGCGCCACCGAAACCGCCCCGGGAATCAGCCGTGGGTCCAGGTCGCCGGCCGAGAGCGAACCGTCCTTCAGCTGGCCGTCCGCGCCGTCGACGAACTCCAGCGGGCGCCCCACACCGACCGCCGGACCGACCGCGTTGAGCGGGGAGCGCGGCGCGGCCAGCGCCAGGTCGCCCGGCCGCACGCCGTCCGCGGCGGCCGGCAGCGGCAGCGCGCCGTCCAGGCTGGGGCCGACCTGGCTGAAGCGCAACGGACGGACCACCTGGTCCGGCATCACCTGGTGGTGGTCCTGCGCGGCCGGCACCGGCGGCTGCACCGGCGAGGCCGGCAGCGAACCGTTGATGTCGCCGCCCAGCGGCATCATCAGGGCCTTCTCGGTCACCGTCGCCACCGGCAGCTGGAACGGGACCGACTTGGTGGCGAGCTGGTCCTCGACGCCCTTGACCTGTGCCGGGGTGGGCGACGTGGCGGCGAGCGCCGCCCCCTGGCCGGCGACCGCCGAGGCGCCGACCGCCAGCAACACCGCACCGGTCCGCTTGGTGAACTTCATCGTGTTCCTATCCGATCTTTTGAGAGCTTCCGGACAGCCGCCCCCGCTGACGAATACAGCCGAGGCCAATCTGCCTCAACGATCCGGGCTCCGGGGAGTGGGCAATGGTTAACCGGAATGGCGTAGTAATCGGATCGGACGACTGACCGCGAAAAGTCGGCGAGGAGTTTTTCCGAACCTGCCGCGTAACTTTCCGGGCCGCCATTCTTTGATATCGATGTCGCCGCACGACGACGGCCGGATCGGATGCCGGATCAGCCTGGGACCCCTGGATCCGCAGCGCGTGATCGCATTCCTGAATCCGCCGAAGAGAGCAGTGACGGAGGACCGGGCCATTCGTTGAACGTCTCGCCCGAGACGACTGCCCACCATGCCAGCCCGCAGAAAAGCATTTCAGAGAGGGAAATTTCTCATGATCAAGAAGACGCTCGCCGCGGTCGGCCTGGTCGCCGCCGCAGTCGCCTCTTCCGCTGCCCCGGCCGTGGCCATCGGGGACTCGGACGGCTCCGGCGCCTCGATGCAGGGCAACGGTGGCACCAACGTGACCGGCACCTGGGGCAACCACAGCCCGAACTTCCACTTCCTGGACAACCCGAACGTCTGCCTGCCCGAGGTCCACAACATCGCGGTCGGCGTTCTCGGCGTCGCGGTGCCGGTCGAGGTCCCGATCGCCAACAGCGGCGGCAAGCAGTACTGCACCCAGGGGCAGGGCACGCAGAGCACCGGTGACGGCGGCGTGTCCCACCTCGTCGGCTGATCTGCCGACCGCTATCTGAACCACCCGCAGCACCCGAACCACCCGAACCATCCGAACCAACTCGCAGAGGAATTGAAATGATCAAGAAGTCCCTCGCCGCCGCCGGTATGGCCGCCGTCGCCCTCGCCGTGACCGCCGCCCCCGCGCTGGCGATCGGCGACTCGGACGGCTCGGCCGCCTCCGTCCAGGGCAACGGTGGCACCAACGCGACCGGGACCGCGGGCAACCACAGCCCGAACTTCCACACCCTCGACAACCCGAACGTCTGCCTGCCCGAGGTCCACAACATCGCGGTCGCGGTGGTCGGCGTCGCGGTGCCGGTCGAGGTCCCGGTCCTGAACAACCAGCCGAAGCAGATCTGCAACGTGGGCCAGAACACCCAGAGCAGCGGCGACTCGGGCGTCTCGCACCTGATCGGCTGATCAAGCCCCCGCGGTACCTGACCCTCCAGAGCACGACCTGACCCAACGGAGCAGTACGTATCGGGGCCGGGGAGAACTCCTCCCCGGCCCCGACGCGCGCTTCGGAGCAACTCGGCGAACGGCGGCACCCGACCGGACGCCCAGTCAGACGAACCCGCCAGACGAACCTGTCAGATGAAAGGACCAATCCCATGGAGAGGACCCTCGGCCGGGCCGCGGCGTTCGCGGCCGGCGCCCTGATCGCGGTCGGCATCGCCGCCCCGGCCTACGCCCACGTCGACGCGGGCGGCCTCGGCGGCGGCGTGGCCTCCGCCCATCCGGTCTTCCTGGCCGGCGGCCACCTGGGCTTCGCGGACACCAGCAACATCCACGTGGTGGGCGCGCGCGGCGGCTGGGCCACCAGCACGGCGACCGGCGGCGGGGGCGGCGGCGTGATCTCCGTCGACGGCTGGCACCACTGACGCACCGTGAGGAGGGGGCGCCGGCCTGGCCGGTGCCCCCTTCGGCACGTCAGCAGTACTGCACTCAGGGGCCGGGCACGGCGAGCCCGGGTGACGGCGGCGTGTCCGTCCTCCCCATCCGGCGTACAGACCGCACCATCTGAACCATCCGCACCACCGACCAGTTTTCGGAGGAAGCAGAAATGATCAAGAAGACCCTCGCCGCCGGTATGGTCGCCGCCGCGCTCACCCTGGCCACCGCCCCCGCGGTGGCGATCGGCGACTCGGACGGCTCCGCCGCGTCGGTCCAGGGCAGCGGCGGCACCAACAACACGGGCACCGTGGGCAACAACAGCCCGAACTTCCACACCCTCGACAACCCGAACATCTGCCTGCCCGAGATCCACAACATCGGGGTCGGCGCGCTGATCGGGGTCGCGGTGCCGGTAGAGGTCCCGGCCCTCAACAACACGCCGAAGCAGATCTGCAACCAGGGTCAGGCCACCCAGTCCAGTGGCGACGGCGGCATCTCGCACCTGGTCGGCTGATCGGGAGTCCGGCCGCCGGTACGGGTCGGGGGGGGGGGGGGGGGCCCCCCCCCCCCCCCCCCCCCCCCCCCCTCCACCCCCCCCCCCCCCCTCCCCC
>NZ_JBVHLF010000013.1:58009-102745 GCF_055559155.1 Kitasatospora sp. NPDC024654 | reverse complement strand
GAGGAGAGGGGAGGGAGAGAGGGGGAAACAATCAGGGGGGGGGGGGGGGGGGGGGGGTCGGGGGGGGGGGGGGGGGGGGGGGGCGGGGAGGGGGGGGGGGGGGGGGGGGGGACCCCCCCCCCCCCCCCCCGACCCACGCGTCCGCTCAGCGCAGCTGACGGGCCGCCTCGACCGCCCAGTAGGTGAGGATCTGCTCGGCGCCGGCGCGTCGGAGCGAGGTCAGCGTCTCCATGATCATCCGGTCCCGGTCGATCCAGCCGTTGGCGGCGGCGGCCTCGACCATCGCGTACTCGCCGGAGACCTGGTAGGCCGCCACCGGCACCGGGGAGGCGTCGGCGACCTGCCGCAGGACGTCGAGGTAGGCCATGGCCGGCTTGACCATCACCAGGTCGGCGCCCTCCTCGAGGTCCAGCGCGAGCTCGCGCAGCGCCTCCCGGGCGTTGGCCGGGTCCTGCTGGTAGGTCTTCCGGTCACCCTTGAGCGAGGAGCCGACCGCCTCGCGGAACGGCCCGTAGAACGCCGAGGCGTACTTGGCGCTGTAGGCCAGGATGCCGGTGTCCTGGTGCCCGGCCTCGTCCAGCGCCCTCCGGACCACGCCGATCTGACCGTCCATCATGCCGGACGGCCCGACCAGGTGGACGCCCGCGTCGGCCTGGACCACGGCCATCTCGGCGTACCGGGCCAGCGTCGCGTCGTTGTCCACGCTGCCGTCGGCCGCCAGCACCCCGCAGTGGCCGTGGTCGGTGTACTCGTCCAGGCAGAGGTCCGACATCACCACCAGGGCGTCGCCGACCTCGGAGACCACGTCCCGGATCGCCCGCTGCAGGATGCCGTCCGGGTTGGTGCCCTCGCTGCCGACGGCGTCCTGCACCTCGGGCACCCCGAAGAGCATGATCCCGCCGAGCCCGGCCTCGGCCGCCTCGACCGCGGCCTTCCGCAGGGTGTCCCGGGTGTGCTGGACCACGCCCGGCATCGAGGTCACCGGCACCGGCTCGGCGATCCCCTCCCGGACGAAGGCCGGCAGGATCAGCTCGGCCGGATGCAGCCGGGTCTCCGCCACCAGCCGCCGCATGGCGGGGGTGGAGCGGAGCCGGCGGGGCCGGATGGCGGGGAACGGGGTCAAGACTGACTCCTATCGGGTTCAGTGCTGTGTCAACGGGCCTTGCGACGGGAGCCGGGGCGGCGCTCGCTGGGCCGGTAGACCGGTTCGCCCGCCGCGAGGGCGGCGTCCCGGCGGCCCGCACCGAAGTCGGCCAGCGCCTGGGCCAGCGCGGTGGCGGACGGCATGGGCGCCATCACGTCGACCCGCAGGCCGTGCTCCTCGGCGGTCTTGGCGGTGGCCGGACCGATGCAGGCGATGATGGTGACGTTGTGCGGCTTGCCGGCGATGCCGACCAGGTTGCGCACCGTCGAGGACGAGGTGAAGAGCACCGCGTCGAAGCCGCCGCCCTTGATCGCCTCCCGGGTCTCGGCCGGCGGCGGCGAGGCGCGCACGGTCCGGTAGGCCGTCACGTCGTCCACCTCCCAGCCCAGCTCGACCAGGCCGGCCACCAGGGTCTCGGTGGCGATGTCGGCGCGCGGCAGCAGCACCCGGTCGATCGGGTCGAAGACCGGGTCGTACGGCGGCCAGTCCTCCAGCAGGCCGGCGGCGGACTGCTCGCCGGACGGCACCAGGTCGGGCTTGACGCCGAAGTCGACCAGGGCCTGCGCGGTGGTCTCGCCGACCGCCGCGACCTTGATCCCGGCGAAGGCCCGGGCGTCCAGGCCGTACTCCTCGAACTTCTCCCGGACCGCGCGCACCGCGTTGACCGAGGTGAAGGCGATCCACTCGTAGCGGCCGGTGACCAGGCCCTTGATCGCCCGCTCCATCTGCTGCGGGGTGCGCGGCGGCTCGACCGCGATGGTCGGCACCTCCTGCGGCACCGCGCCGTACGAGCGCAGCTGCTCGGAGAGGCCGGTGGCCTGCTCCTTGGTCCGCGGCACCAGCACGTTCCAGCCGAACAGCGGCTTGGTCTCGAACCACGAGTGCGAGGAGCGGTGCGCCACCTGCTCGCCGACCACGGCTATCACCGAGGTGGCCGGGTCGACCGGTGCGGAGACCGGCGAGGGCAGCACCCGGGCCGCCTTCAGTTCGGCCGCGATGGTGGCCAGGGTGGCGGTGAAGGTGCGCTGCCGGGTGGTGGTGCCGGAGAGCGTGGCGCAGAGCGCCGCGTCCGGCTTGCGGCCGTGGCTGACCAGTGCGTTCGCGGTGGCCGGCAGCTGGCCCAGGGTGGTGCGGACGACCAGGGTGGTCTCCGGGGCGCCGAGGTCGACCAGACCGCCGGCCAGCAGGGTGGCGGCGTCCACGAAACGGACGTCGGCACCGTTGCTGCCGCGCAGCGGGACGCCGGCGTAGGCCGGCACGCCGACCGACTGGGCGACACCCGGGATCACCTCGAAGGGCAGCCCGGCCTTGGCGCAGAGCAGCATCTCCTCGGCGGCCCGGCCGTCGAGACCGGGGTCGCCGTCGACGGTGCGGACCACGTGCTTGCCGGCCTCCACGGCGTCGGTGACCAGCTTGGCCAGCGAGGCGGCGTCGAAGGCGGCGCTCTCGCCGTCCACCGCGCCCGGGGCCTGCACCTGCACGCCCTCGGGGCAGTGGGTGCGCACCGCGGCGGCGGTGAGCGGGTCGGCGATCAGCAGGTCCGCCGAGGCCAGCACCTCGACCGCGCGCAGGGTCAGCAGGCCCGGGTCGCCGGGGCCGGCCCCGAGGAAGGTGCAGCGTCCGGACCGGTCGGCGGTGGCGGTGGGGCTCATCGGGCTCGCTCCCCCATCAGACCGGCCGCCCCCTCGGCGAGCAGCCGGGCGGCGAGTGCGTGCCCGAGGGCCCGCGCCTGCCGCTCGGCCGTCCCGTCGAGGACGAGCGGACCGGTGGTGGACATCGTCAGCAGGGTGGCGCCGTCGACGGTTCCGACGACGCCCTCCAGCCGCAGTTCGTTCTCGCTGCTCAGCGTCGCCAACGCGGCGACCGGGGCGGAGCAGCCCGCCTCCAGCGCGGCCAGCAGGGCGCGCTCCGCGACGACGGCGGCGCGGGTGGGAGCGTGGTCGAGGGCGCCGAGGGCGGCGGCCAGCTCCGGGCGGTCGGCCCGGCACTCGATGGCCAGCGCACCCTGGCCGGGGGCCGGCAGCATCAGCGCGGGGTCGAGCGCCTCGGTGCGGTCGGCGGCCCGGCCGAGCCGGTTGAGGCCGGCCGCGGCCAGCACCACGGCGTCCAGCTCGCCGGAGTGCACGAAGCCGATCCGGGTGTCGACGTTGCCGCGGATCGGGACGGTCTCGATCTCGACGCCGCGGGCCGCGGCCCAGGCGTTCAGCTGGGCCATCCGGCGCGGCGAGCCGGTGCCGATCCGGGCCCGGTGGCCGGCGCACTTCTCGACCAGCTGCTCCAGGGTCAGCCCGTCACGGGCGACCAGGGCGTCCCGGACGTCCTCGCGCTCGGGCACCGCGGCCAGCAGCAGCCCCGCGGGGGCCGCGGTGGGCAGGTCCTTGAGCGAGTGCACGGCGAAGTCGATCCGGTCCGCGAGCAGCGCCTCGCGCAGCGCGGAGACGAACACGCCGGTCCCGCCGATCTGCGCGAGGTGTTCGCGGGAGGTGTCGCCGTAGGTGGTGATCTCCACCAGCTCGACGGGGCGGCCGGTGACCCGGGTGACCTCGCGGGCGATCATGCCCGACTGGGCCATCGCCAGCGCGCTGCGCCGGGTACCCAGCCGCAGCGGTATCGCCTCGACCTCCAACTGGCCCTGTTGGGTGCTCAGTTGACCATTCATAACGTGATCATCCCGGTGGTGCTGGTGGGCTGGACGTGGGTTCATCGGGCCGCTCCGCCCGCGAGACTACCCTCGGCGGACGCGGCCTGCGGCCCGACCGGGGTGCCGGACACCGCGTGCACGGCGGCCGGGTCGAGGTCGAACAGCTCGCGCAGCGCCTCCGCGTAGGAGGCGCCGCCCGGCTCGGCGGCCAGCTGCTTGACCCGCACGGTGGGGGCGTGCAGCAGTTTGTCGACCACCCGGCGGACGGTCTGCGCCATCTCGGCGCGGGAGCGCTCGTCCAGGCCGGGCAGCCGGGAGTCGAGGCGGGCCAGCTCGGCACCGACCACCTCGGAGGCCATCGCGCGCAGGGCGACCACGGTGGGCGCGATCCGGGCGGCGCGCTGGGCGGCGCCGAAGGCGGCCACCTCGTCGGCGACGATCCGGGTCACCGCGTCCACGTCGCCGGCGCCGGGCGCGGCGGCGGTCTCGGACTCGACCTCGGAGAGCGACTCCAGGTCGACCAGCAGCGCGCCGGGCAGCGCGCGGACCTCGTGGTCCACGTCGCGCGGCATCGCCAGGTCGAGGAAGGCCAGCGGGCCGGCACCGGTGCGGGCGGCGACCGCCGCGGCGACCTCGGCCGCACCGATCACCACGCCGGCCGAGCCGGTGCAGGAGACCACCAGGTCGACGTCGGCCAGCGCCTGCGGGACCTTGCCGAACTCGACGGTCCGGGCGCCCAGCGTGGCGGCCAGCCGCTCCGCGCGCTCGGGCGTGCGGTTGGCGATCAGCAGGTCGCCGACCCCGGCCCGGGAGAGCGTGGCAGCGGCCAGCGAGCTCATCGAGCCCGCGCCGACCACCAGGGCCCGCTTGCCGGCGATCTCGCCGGCCCCGGCGGCGACCTGCTCCAGACCGAAGGTGACCAGGGACTGGCCGGCCTTGTCGATGCCGGTCTCGCTGTGGGCCCGCTTGCCGACCCGCAGCGCCTGCTGGAACAGCTCGTTCAGGCCCCGGCCGGCGGTGTGCTCGTCCTGGGCCCGGGCCAGCGCGTCGCGCAGCTGACCGAGGATCTGGCCCTCGCCGACCACCATCGAGTCCAGGCCGCAGGCCACCGAGAAGATGTGGTGGACGGCCCGGTCCTCGTAGTGCACGTAGAGGTGCTCGGTCAGCTCCTCCAGGTCCACTCCGCCGTGGTGGGCGAGCAGCAGCGAGAGTTCGGCGACGCCGGCGTGGAACTTGTCCACGTCCGCGTAGAGCTCGATCCGGTTGCAGGTGTTGAGCAGGGCCGCCTCGGAGACGGTGGCGGTGGCCGCCGCGTCGTGCAGCAGCCGGTTCGGGGCCTCCCCGGTCAGCGCGGCGCGCTCCAGGACGCCCACCGGGGCGGTGCGGTGACTCAGGCCGACGACGAGCAGGCTCATGCCGGCATCACCGCCGACCGCTCGGTGTCGCCCTTGGCCTCGACCTTGGCGTCCTTGACCCCGCCGGCGGCGCGGCGCAGCTTGGCCGCCGCCGCGCGGACCGGGCCGGGGGCGCGCTCCAGCATCGACTCCTCGCGGCCGGGCTCGGCCTCGGGCTCCTCGCCGGCCTTGCGCTGCTCGTGGAAGGCCAGGATCTGGAGCTCTATCGACAGGTCCACCTTGCGCACGTCGACGCCGTCCGGGACGGTCAGCACGGTCGGCGCGAAGTTCAGGATGCTGGTCACGCCCGCCTCGACCAGCCGGTCGCAGACCTGCTGCGCCGCGCCCGGCGGGGTGGTGATGACGCCGATGGAGACCTGCTGGCTCTCCACGATGTCCTCCAGTTCGTCCATGTGCCGCACTGGCAGACCGGCCGCGGTGCTGCCGACCACGGCCGGGTCGGCGTCCAGCAGGGCCGCCACCCGGAAGCCGCGGGAGGCGAAGCCCCCGTAGTTGGCCAGCGCGTGGCCCAGGTTCCCGATACCGACGATAACCACGGGCCAGTCCTGGGTGAGGCCCAGCTCGCGCGAGATCTGGTAGACGAGGTACTCCACGTCGTAGCCGACCCCGCGGGTGCCGTAGGACCCCAGGTAGGAGAAGTCCTTCCGGAGCTTGGCCGAGTTCACCCCGGCGGCCGCGGCCAGCTCCTCGGAGGAGACGGTCGGGACGGACCGCTCGGAGAGCGCGGTCAGCGCACGCAGGTACAGCGGCAGCCGGGCCACGGTGGCCTCGGGGATGCCGCGGGCACGCGTCTGACGTCCCACAGGTGTGCGGCGCATGGTGCCTCCGTCGGCGGGGCTGGGGGGCGAGGACTTGGGGGTGGATCGACCGATTGCCACGGCGCTCCTGTGGGTGAAGCTTGGGCTTTGGCTGCCAGGCTAAGTCTTTGTGAACGTGTGCACAAAGATGGTGTCCGTTTTGTCCCGCCACAGTGACGCGCATCACGCTCGGACTTCAGTGCCATCACGCTCGGACTCCAGTACGACGCGGTGCGCGACCCGGCCGGCCGGCCCGACCGCGGGTCAGCGGGTGAGCGCGGTCCGCAGTCGGGTCTCGTCGACCCGCCAGAAGTCGTGCTGCCGGCCGTCGATCAGGGTGACCGGGATCTGCTCCCAGTACGTCCGGTACAGCTCCGGGTCCTGGGTGATGTCACGCTCCTCGAACCGCGCCCCGAGCTCGCCGGTCACCCGCAGGATCACCTCCCGGGCCTCGTCACAGAGATGGCAACCGGGCTTGGCGACCAGGGTCACCGTCCGGTCGGCGGGCTGGGGGCTCTTGTCACGACGCAGCAATGGGCTCACCGACCCATTGTGCGCCCGCGTGCGGAAGCCACCGTTCCGGCCGCCGCGCACGCCGTCAATCCGGCTGACTATGCTCGTGTCCATGGCCGCGCTGCGAAGGCTCACCCAGGCAAGGCGTTCCCCCTCCGAGCGGACCGCGCTGGCCGGCGAGGCCTCGGCCGACGCCGCCGAGCGGGCGCTGCGCGCGCACGCCCCGCTGCCGCAGGAACCCGAGGAGGAGGCGGAGCTGCCGGACCACCCGCAGGCCGCCGCCTTCTTCGACTGCGACAACACGATCCTGCAGGGCGCCGCCGTCTTCTACCTCGGAGTCGGGCTCTACCGAAGGAAGTTCTTCAGCCGGCGGGACGTCGCCCGGTTCGCCTGGCAGCAGGCCTGGTTCCGGCTGGCCGGCACCGAGGACCCGGCGCACATCGCGGACGCCCAGCACACCGCGCTCTCCCTGGTGGCCGGCAAGCGGACCGCGGACCTGGAGGCGATCTGCGAGGAGATCTTCGAGGAGATCGTCACGGCCAAGGTCTGGCCCGGCACCCGGGCCTTGGTGCAGATGCACCTGGACGCCGGCCAGCGGGTCTGGTTGGTCACCGCCGCGCCGCAGGAGGTGGCCCGGATCATCGCCCGCCGACTCGGCATGACCGGCGCGCTGGGCACCGTCGCCGAGGCGGAGGACGGCGTCTACACCGGGCGGCTGGTCGGCGAGATGCTGCACGGCCCGGCGAAGGCGGCGGCGGTCCGCGCGCTGGCCCGGCGCGAGCAGTTGGACCTCGGGCACTGCGCCGCGTACAGCGACTCGTCCAACGACATCCCGATGCTCTCGCTGGTCGGGCACCCCTTCGTGATCAACCCCGACGGCGCGCTGCGCAAGTACGCCCGGGCACAGGGCTGGCGGGTGCAGGACTTCCGAACCGGCCGAAAGGCGGCCCGGGTCGGCATCCCGGCCGCGGTGCTGCTGGGCGCCGCCGCGGGAGCCGCGCTGGCCGGGATCGCACTGCGCCGCCGGCGGAACTGACCGCGACCGGGGAACACCGGGGAGCGCTGACGGGACATCAGCACCGGTTGGCCACTGACCGGTTCTGATCGTTCGGACGCTCCGGAAAGTCTGGGATTGGCACGGCCGCAACCGGGGAAACCGGCGGGACGACCTCGGAAGTGGTCACACTGCGCTGCCGAATGACCCGCCAGAGTGCCCAGCTCGGAGCTTTGTTCGGTCACTTTCAGCTCATATACCACGCAAAGTGGATCCCTATCGACCACTTCGGCCACACGGTGTAGCTGTCATTGCACAAAGCGTTATCCTCTCCTGGATGCACGCCCACCCCACGTGTCCCCCCGGCGGGGTGCCGGGGAGTGTGCTCTCCGCGCAGGCGGAGGTGATCCGTCCACAGTTCTGCCTCTGGGAGTCCCGTGTACCCACCCGTCCGGAACGACGCGCCTGCTCCCGCCCGCCCGTCGCCCGCCGTCACCACCGTCGCCGCCGTCGCCGCCGCCCGCAACCTTCGACAGCTGCGCTCCCTGCTGCACCGGCAGTTACTCCTGGCCACCCCTCAACTCGCGACCGCCGGCGCCCCGTTCGGGCCCGGCCTGGCGCTGCGCAGCACCGCGGCCGGCGGCACCGGCACCCCCACCCGCAGCCGGGGCACCACCGGCGGCGCCGGCTCCCGTGGCCGGACCAGGGCGACCCTGCCGCACCAGAGCACCGAGACCGAGCACAACCCGGTGATGGAACTGGTCGAGCGGGCCCAGGCCGGCGAGAGCGAGGCCTTCGGGCGGCTCTACGACCACTACTGCGACACGGTCTACCGGTACATCTACTACCGGGTCGGCAGCCGGGCCACCGCCGAGGACCTCACCAGCGAGACCTTCCTGCGCGCGCTGCGCCGGATCGGCACCTTCACCTGGCAGGGCCGGGACTTCGGTGCCTGGCTGGTGACCATCGCCCGCAACCTGGTGGCCGACCACTTCAAGTCCAGCCGGTTCCGGCTGGAGGTCACCACCGGGGAGATGCTCGACTCCAACGAGTGCGAGCGCAGCCCCGAGGACTCGGTGCTGGAGTCGCTCTCCAACGCGGCCCTGCTGGACGCCGTCCGGCGGCTCAACCCGCAGCAGCAGGAGTGCGTCACGCTCCGTTTCCTGCAAGGGCTTTCGGTCGCCGAGACGGCCCGGATCATGGGCAAGAACGAGGGCGCGATCAAGACCCTGCAGTACCGCGCGGTCCGCACGCTGGCCCGGCTGCTGCCGCCCGACGCCCGATGACCATCGTTGACTTACCGTCATCCGCCGGACCGTTCCCACACGTCCGGGTGAGAATGCGGTCACATGATCACTCGTGCGTAACCGACGACCGACGCCACTCGTTGCCCAGCGTGCAGACCATCTCGGGACGCACGGTCAAGCCAGACCGCGAACAGTCACCCGATGGAGTGGATTTGGCCCGCCGGGGCAACCGTCCGGCAGGCCGGGGAGTCGACAACGACGAAGGGAGGTGTGGCCCGTGACGGCAAACGTGCTGGAGCACCGGCGGGCGAAGGCCTTCGCCGAGGCGCTGGAGGCCCACCGGACAGGACAGCAGGCGGGCAGCCCCGCGCTGGGCGAACTCGTGGCCACCGCACAGGCGTTGGGCGAGCTCTCGGTGCCCGCCCTGGACCTTGAGGTCCGGACGACCCAACGCGCCCAGCTGATGGCCGCGTTCGAGCAGGCGGTGGCCGGCGGCGGACTGCCGACCGTGCCGCGCCAGCGGCGGCACCGGGCCGACCGGATCGCCCCGCGCGGCCGCCGCTGGGGCCGCCGGTTCGCGATCGGTGGCCTGGTGGCCGGGGTGACGGTGGGCAGTCTGGCCGGGGTGGCCGCGGCGAGTACCGGCGCGCTGCCCGGGGAGACCCTGTACCCCGTCAAGCGCGGCCTGGAGGACCTGCGGCTCGATCTGGCCCGCAGCGACGCCGAGCGCGGCGCGCTGCTGCTGGACCAGGCCTCCAACCGGCTCACCGAGGCGCACGAGCTGGTCGGCCGGGCCGGCGACGGCTCGGCGCTCAGCCCGGAGACGGTGGCCCGACTCGGCGCGGCGCTCAAGGACATGAACGTCGAGGCGGCCAAGGGCGGGGATCTGCTGCGCCGGGTCTACCAGGCCAACGGCTCGCTCGACCCGATGCGCCGGCTGGCCGCGTTCACCGACCGGCAGGACGACCACTGGGCCGCCCTGCAGCGGGAGTTGCCGCCGCAGCTGACCCCGGAGGCCGGCCAGGTGGACCAGCTCTTCGACAACTTCAACGCGGAGGTGGCACCGCTCCACCTCGACCAGGGCACCGGCCGGGGCGGGTCGGGCGCGCCGGCCCAGGCTCCGGGATCGCCGGCCACCGGGTCGTCCTCCCCCACCGGTGGGAACGCCTCGGTCGTGCAGTCCGACGGCAGCCCGGCGTCCTCGACCGGCGGCCAGGCGGGCGGCGCACAGCCGTCCGACGGCTCCGGCACGGCTCAGCGGCAGGGCCAGGGCCCGGCGGCCGGGTCTGCCGGCGGCGCGGTGGGCGGCCTGGTGAACGGCCTGACCGGCAACCTGACGGGGGCCGCCGGCGGTGCGGGGTCCTCGCCCGCGCCGGCGGCCGGTGCGCCGCAGAGCGGTCCGGCCGCGCCGGCGCCGGGCCTTCCGGCCGGCGGTGCTCCCGCCGCCGGGGCCTCGCCGGGCGCGTCGCAGAACGACCCGGGGCTCGACCTGCCGCCGCTGGTCCCCGGCCTGCTGCCGGGACTCGGGGTGATCGGCGGCACCGGCAACTGAGCGAAGGGCTGACGGCCGGGCTCCCACGCGGTGGTGGGGCCCGGCCGTCAGCCCTTCCCGGGGTTCGTCAGACCTTCCCGGGGCTCAGAAGAAGACCGAGCGCCGTTCGACCAGCAACCGGTAGAGGGTGTGCTGGATCGTCTCGCGGACCTCGTCGGTCAGGTTGAAGACCAGCATCGGGTCGTCCGCCGCCTCCGGCGGGTGCCCGTCGGTGCGGATCGGCTCGCCGAACTGGATGGTCCACTTGGTCGGCAGCGGGACCAGCCCGAGCGGCCCCAGCCAGGGGAAGGTCGGTGTGATCGGCAGGTACGGCAGGCCGAGCAGCCGGGCCAGCGCCTTGGCGTTGCCCATCATCGGGTAGGTCTCCTCGGCGCCCACGATCGAGCAGGGCACGATCGGCGCCCGGGCCCGCAGTGCCGAGGCCACGAACCCGCCGCGGCCGAAACGCTGCAGCTTGTAGCGCTCCGAGAAGGGCTTGCCGATCCCCTTGAAGCCCTCCGGCCAGACCCCGACCACCTCGCCGCGCTCCAGCAGCGCCTGGGCGTCCTCGTTGCAGGCCAGGGTGTGCCCGGCCTTGCGTGCCACCTCGTTCACCACCGGCAGCACGAAGACCAGGTCGGCGGCGAGCATCCGCAGGTGGCGGCGGGCCGGGTGGTGGTCGTGGATGGACACCTGGGTCATCAGGGCGTCCAGCGGGAGGGTGCCGGAGTGGTTGGCCACCACCAGCGCGCCGCCCTCGGCGGGGATGTGCTCGATCCCGCGGACCTCGACCCGGAAGTACTTCTCCGCCAGCGGCCGCAGCAACGAGAGGAAGACCTCCTCGGTCAGCTCGCGGTCGAAGCCGAACTCGTCCACCTCGTAGTCGCCGGTGATCCGGCGGCGCAGGAAGGCCAACCCGTTGGCGGCCCGCCCCTCCCAGCCCTTGCCCAGCACCGACTCGGCCACCGGCCCGAGCCGGCCCGCCAGCGCGCCGCCGACCGCCTCGGCCAGCCGGTCGGCGAAGGCGGGGGCGGCACCCGGCGGGGGCGTCCAACTCGGCGCGGACTCGATCGGGATGACCGTGGCCTGGTCCGGAACGCGCCTCGAAGCGGCTGTCATCGGCCCGTCAACTCCTGTCTGCGGTAGGGGAATGCGGGTCGCGCTCGGGGGCGTCCTGCTCGGGGCCGCCGAGCCAGCCGGCCAGCCGGTCGGTGAGCACGGTGAGCCGCTCCGGCGGCAGCAGCCCCCCGGTCTGCGCGGCGGCGAAGTCCGCGAACGCCTCCGGGGTGGTGAACCGCGGCTGGTAGCCGAAGGTCTCGCGCAGCTGCGTGGTGTCCACCACCCGACCGTGGGTGAGCAGGCCGATCTGCTCCGGGGAGAAGTCGGACACCCTGGTCTGCCGGGCCAGCGCGGCCACCCAGCCCAGGGCGGGCCGCAGTATCGGCACGGTCGGCCGGCCGAGCCGGCGGGCGCACTGGGAGAGCAGCAGCACGCCGTCCCCCGCGACGTTGAAGGTGCCGGTGTTGGTGGTGCCGCGGGCGGCGTCCAGCGCGGCCAGCCGGAGCACCTCGACCGCGTCGTCCTCGTGCACGAACTGCAGCCGAGGGTCGTAGCCGAGCGCGGTGGGCAGCACCGGAAGCGCGAAGTACTCGCCGAGCGGGGTGTCGGCACCCGGGCCGACGATGTTGGCGAACCGCAGCACGCTCACCGCGACGTCCGGGCGGCGCCGGCCGAAGCCGCGGACGTACCCCTCGACCTCGGCGGCGTCCTTGGCGAAACCGCCGGCCGGCAGGGTCTTGGGCTGGGCCCGCTCGCCGAAGACCGCCGGATCGCGCGAGGTCGAGCCGTACACCGCGGTGGTGGACTTGACCACCAGCCGGCGCAGACCGGCCGACTGCTGGCAGGCGCCCAGCAGCTGCATGGTGCCGATGACGTTGATCTCCTTGACCGCGGCGCGGCCGGGAGCCCCGGGGTTGGTGGCGCTGACGTTGAGGTGCACCACGGTGTCGACGCCGTACTCGGCGAGCACCCGGGCGATCGCGGGGCGGCGCAGGTCGGCGGGCGCGAAGTGGTACTCGGCCAGCGGGCCGGGGGCGGCCTCGGGGCGGTGCCGCGGGGGTTCGGTGTCCACCCCGACCACCAGCTCCACGCCGGGCTCGCGCCGGATCCGTTCGGCGAACCGGGCGCCGAGATGCCTGGCCACTCCGGTGACCAGCACGACCCTGCCCACGCTGCCCCTCCGCTTCCGACCGGCCCGCCCGGACGGTGTTCCCGCCGGGCCGTGCCTGCACCGTACCGCGTCGGGGCCGGAAAACGGGTGCTGCCCGCCCCGGCCGAGCCGGGACGGGCAGCTGTGCACCTGGAGCGAGGCTCCGCAGGTGTTACTTCTTGTTACGACGCTGCACGCGGGTCCGCTTCAGAAGCTTGCGGTGCTTCTTCTTGGCCATACGCTTGCGACGCTTCTTGATGACAGAGCCCACGGAACAACCCTCGCTCACTGAGACTTCCGCCCGTGAGAGACGGAGTCCATACGACTGACGGAGGGCCTAGCCTACCGTCCGCGCGCCCGTGGCCGTAATCGGGACGCCGACCAGGGCCGTCACCCGGCCGCTACGCGGTCTGCCGACCCACGTAGGAGTCCTTCAGGTAGTCGTGCACCGCCTGCTCCGGAACCCGGAAGGAGCGGCCCACCCGGATGGCCGGCAGCTCTCCGCTGTGCACCAGGCGGTACACCGTCATCTTGGACACCCGCATGACCGAGGCGACTTCCGCCACGGTCAGGAAGTTGACCTCTTGCAGGGGGCGTTCGCCGGAACTCATGACCTCACCCGACCCTTTTCCGTGTGCAAGGCACCGGCTTCCCCTCCGGTGACTCCACCGACACACGCGTATCCCCAGAGTAGTTGCGGGTGGTACCAGTGGGAAGAGGGGGATGCGGAGTCCTTGTACGGTCAGAGATCCGCCTGCTGCAGTAGGTAGTCGCTCCGTGGTCTGGCGCAGCTGGTCTGCGCCCGGACGACCGTTGGCAGGACGGGCCGGGACCGAGTGGGCGCACGGAAGCGCGGCGCTCGGGCAGGCGTACGGACGCGCGCGACCCAGGGCCCGTCCGCGCCCCCGCGCGCACCGTGAGCGCCCGCCGACCGGGTGAGGGCCGACGCGGGGATCGGGTCAGGGCAGCAGGCCGTGGTGCGGGAAGACCGCCCGGCGGGTCGCCAGGATCGCCTGATCCAGCCGGTCACCGGGGTCGTAGCCGGACTCCGCGAAGTCCTTCCAGTGCGGCTCGACGCCGTCGGTCATCCGCAGCGGGGCGAGCTGGCGAGTGAGCCGGTACACCTCGCCGCGCCACACCTCGGGGGTTTCGACGGCCGGGTCGATCGGCCGGCCGGCGGCGATCGCCACCAGGTGGGTCCAGGTCCGCGGCACCACGTCCACCACGGCGTAGCCGCCCCCGCCGAGCGCCACCCAACGGCCCCCGCAGTGCCGGTGGGCCAGCTCGTGGATGCTGGCGGCGACCGCGCGCTGGGCGTCCACGGTGACCGCCAGGTGGGCCAGCGGGTCCTCCAGGTGGGTGTCCGCGCCGTGCTGGCTGACGATCACCTGCGGGCGGAAGGCCGCCAGCAGCTCGGGCACCACGGCGTGGAAGGCGCGCAGCCAGCCCGCGTCGCCGGTGCCGGCCGGCAGCGGGAGGTTGGCCGCCGAACCAGGGGCCGCGTCGCCACCGGTCTCGGTGGACCAGCCGGTCTGCGGGAAGAGCGTGCTGGGGTGCTCGTGCAGCGAGATGGTGAGCACCCGCGGGTCGTCCCAGAAGACCCGCTGCACGCCGTCGCCGTGGTGCACGTCGACGTCCACGTAGGCGACCCGCTCGGCGCCCAGTTCGAGCAGCCGGGCGACCGCCAGCGCGGCGTCGTTGTAGACGCAGAAGCCGGAGGCCCGGTCGGGCATCGCGTGGTGCAGACCGCCGGCGAAGTTGACGCCGTGCCGGGCGGTGCCGTGCCAGACCGCCTCGGCCGCGCCCACCGACTGACCGGCGATCAGCGCGGAGGCGGTGTGGATGGCCGGGAAGACCGGGTTGTCCTCGGTGCCCAGGCCGTGCCGGTCGTCCAGGGTGCCCGGGTGCGTGGCGGCCCGCCGGACCGCGTCCAGATACTCCGGCCGGTGCACCAGCCGGAGGGTCGACTCGCCGGCCGCGGGCGCGGCGGCCACCGCCACCCCGGGAGCGGTGGGCAGGTCGAAGGCCTCGACCAGCCCCATGGTGAGCGCGAGCCGGGTCGGGTCCATCGGGTGGCCGGGGCCGAAGTCGTAGCCGGTGACCGCCGCGTCCCAGCAGAGCCGGAGGGTGCAGGGCTGGACGGGAGGGTGGCTGCCGGACTGCTGCTCAGGCTGCTCAGGCGGCCGGCCGGGCTGGGCTTGGGGCATGGTCCAACCGTAGTGGCTCCGCCGCGGCGGGCGCGAAGTGGCCGGCCAGCGGGACCACCACCAGCACCATCACCATCGGCGCGGTCAGCGCCCAGCGGAACGAGCTGGCCCCGGCGATCGCGCCGACCAGCGGGGAACCGACCAGGAAACCCACGTAGTTGAAGAGGTTGAGCCGGGCCACCGCGGCGTCCGAGTCGTGCGGGAAGAGCCGCCCGCCGGCCGCGAAGACCTGCGGGATGATCGCGCAGATGCCGAGCCCGAGCACGGTGAACCCGGCCACCCCGGCCCAGGGCGCGGGGGCCAGCGCGGCGATCCCGAAGCCCAGCGCGGCCACCGCGGCGCCGGTGCGGACCACCGGCGCGGCGCCGAAGCGCTGCACCCCGCGGTCACCGAAGGCCCGGCCGAGCAGCATCGCCACCATGTAGCCCGCATAGCCGAGCGCGCCCACCCGGTCGCCGCTGTGCAGCGTCTCGGTCAGGTACTTGGCGCTCCAGTTGGAGACCGAGGAGTCGGCGATGTAGGCGAAGGCCATCGCGGCGCAGAGCGGCAGCAGCGGCCGCCACGGGATCGACCGGGCGGCGGCCTCGGCGGCCTGCCGGACCGCGTCGCCGAGCTCGGCCGGGCCGGCGAACCAGCGGCCGGCCACCAGTGCGGCCGGGATCAGCACAGCCACCGTCCCGCCGAAGAGCGTCAGCAGGCTGAGGTGCCCGCCGGCCCCGGCGCTGGCCAGCAGGGCACCGATGATCCCGCCGAGGCTGAACGCGGCGTGGAAGCCGATCATGATCGAGCGGCCGTAGCGGTGCTGCAGGCCGACCCCGAGCATGTTCATCGACGCGTCCAGCGCACCGACCAGCAGCCCGAAGGCGGCCAGCGCCAGGCCGAGCACCCAGAGCCGGTGGCCGATGCCGACCCCGACCAGGGTGAGGCAGACCGCGGGCTGGACGACCCGCAGCACGCCGCGCGGGCTGGTCCGCTTCACCAGTTGCTCGGAGCTGATCGACCCGACCCCGGCCAGGATCGGCACGGCGGCCAGGAAGACGGTCAGGGTGCCGTCGCCGAGCCCGTACTGCCGCTGGATGCCGGGGATCCGGGTGACCAGCAGGGCGAAGGTGGTGCCCTGGAGCAGGAAGCTGACCAGCAGCGCGGCCCGGGCCTGGCGCAGCCGGTGGCTGGGTGCGGGGTGGTGCGGTCTTTCGCTGGCCATCCGGACCTCGCTCACCACCGGGCGGCATACCGGCCGGTACGACGATATTGGCGCGAGCGTAGGGGGCGACGGGCGATTTGGGGAGGGGTCGAACACGACGTTCGGGGGAGACACCGTGCGGTGGCCCCCGAGGCGCTTGCCGGGCGGTGGAGCCGCGGCGGGGACGGGGTCCGGAGGACGCGAGCCGCACACTGACGCCGACGGGAGGGCCCAGCAGCCCCGGCTGGCACGACGGTTCGGGCGAACCGGGGTCACCCTGCCGGCCGGTAGCGGCAGTTGTGCCCGTGGAAGGGGCCGGATCCGCTCCCGCGCGGTCTTCCGACACCGGGTGCCCGCCGCCCCGCGGGGTCAGGCCAGCAGGTCGAGCACCTGGTCCAGCGAGTCGAGCAGGCCGGTGGCGCCGGCCGTGGTGAGGCGGTCGGCCGGGGTGAGCGCGGCGTAGCCGTACACCGGCATGGCCGCGGCGCGGGCGGCGAGGACGCCGTTCGGGCTGTCCTCGATCACCAGGCAGCGGGCCGGGCTGGCATCCAGGGTCCGGGCGGCGTGCAGGAAGAGGTCGGGGGCGGGCTTGCCGGCCCCGACGTCCTGGGCGCTGAAGATCCGCTCCTCGGGGAAGTCGGCGCGCAGGCCGGTCAGGTCGAGCGCGGTGCGGATCCAGGCGTGGTGGGCGGAGGAGGCCAGGCAGTACGGCACGCCGCGCCGGCGCAGCTCCTCGAGCAGCTCGACGGCGCCGGCCACCGGGGTGAGCCGGCTGGTGAAGGCGGCGAAGACCCGATCGTGGAACAGCTCGTCGAAGCCGTCGGGGAGCCGGGCACCGTGCCGTTCGGCGATCACGTCGTGGATCCGGTGCGCGGCACAGCCCAGGTAGTCGCGGTAGGAGTCCTCGACCGTGGTGGGGTAGCCGAGTTCGGTCAGGTACTCGGCGAGCACCCGGTTGGCTATCGGCTCGCTGTCCACCAGCACGCCGTCGTTGTCGAGGATGACCAGGTCGTAGCGGGGCACCGGCGGATCACTTCCCGCCCGAGGCGAGCTCCTGGGAGCGGTCACGGGCCGCCTCCAGGGCACCGAGCAGGGCGGCCCGGACGCCGTGGTTCTCCAGCTCGCGGATGGCCGCGATGGTGGTGCCGGCCGGCGAGGTGACCGCCTCGCGCAGCTTGACCGGGTGCTCGCCGGAGTCGCGCAGCATGACGGAGGCGCCGATCGCCGACTGCACGATCAGGTCGTGCGCCACCTGGCGGGGCAGGCCGAGCAGGATGCCCGCGTCGGTCATCGCCTCGACCAGGTAGTAGAAGTAGGCCGGGCCCGAGCCGGAGAGCGCGGTGGCGGCGTCCTGCTGGGACTCCGGCAGCCGCAGCGCCTTGCCGACCGACTGGAAGATCTCCTCGGTGCGCCGCAGGTGCTCCTCGGTGGCGTGGGTGCCGCCGGAGATGACGCTCATCCCCTCGTCCACCAGGACGGGCGTGTTGGGCATCACCCGGACCACCGGGGTACCGGCCGGCAGCCGGGCCTCCAGCCAGCGGGTCGGGATGCCCGCGGCGGCGGAGATGACCAGCCGGTCGCCGGCCAGGTGCGGGCCGAGCTCCTCCATCAGGGTGCCCATGTCCTGCGGCTTCACCGCCAGGATCAGGGTGTCGGCGAGCTTGGCCGCCTCCTGGTTGCTGGCCACCCCGACGCCGTAGCGTTCGGCCAGCTCGGCGGCGCGCTCCGGGCGGCGGGCGGTGACCAGGACGTCGGCCGGGTCCTTGCCGGCCCGCAGCAGGCCCGAGAGCAGGGCCTCGCCGATCTTGCCGGTGCCGAGGAAGGCGATCCGCTGGGGGTGGACGGCGCTGCTGCTCATGGCTGCTCCTTGATCACCGCGACGGTACTCCGCCCAATCCTCGCACCTGCCCGCCGGGCGCCCGGCCGGCGTCCACGGGACGGACGGCGGAGTGGCGGAGGACGGCGGGCCCGGCTCCCAGTAGGGGAAGACTCGGGGGTTTCCCCTATGGCCCCGGGGCGGCGCGAGGAGCAACGTGGGGGTATGGGACACGCAGAGATGTCACGTGGTGAGAACCGTCAGTTGGCCATCGCGTCGGCGACGACCGGGCCGTGGAAGTCCGCCGCGGCCGTGGGCGCCGTGGTGGGCGGCGCCGCCCTCGGAGTGGACGTGGTGACCGGCCACTGGTCCACCGGAATCCTGGCCGGCCCGGTGAGCCTGGCCCTGTTCTTCTTCTTCCTGGTCGGCACGGTGGGCGGCAAGCTGCGCCGGGACACCGGCGACCGCCGGCTGCGTCGCTGGGCCGAGGCGCACCCCTGGAAGGCCGCGGTCCCGGCCAGCGGCGCGCTGCTGGTGCTGAACACCGTGGCGCTGACCCTGCTCGGCGGCTGGGGTCTGTTCGGCGCGCTCTTCACCTCGCTGCTGCCGGCCGGCCTGCTGCTGGTGATCGCCGGCGTGGTCGGCTCGGTCAAGGCCGCCCGGGGCAGCGCCTGACCCGGCCGGCGTCGTCACAGGTCGGATCGGGCCGCCCGGACCGGGCCGCCCGGACCGGGTCCGACCTGTGACGTTCGCCGCGAGCGAGCTCCCGGGCGTCCGCCGGCCGGGCATCGCGGGAGGTATCGGCACAGAGCGCGCACCGAGCCGCCGTCAGCTGCCCGCCCGGTGCCGGAAAGCGCCTCTGACCTCTGCATACTGACCGCGTGCCGATAGCCGAAGACCCCGATCTCCCGCCCTCCACCGAGGGCGGGCGGGACCCGTTCACCGACCTCGTCCTGGACGAGGAGTTCGTCCGCTCAGCCAGCGTCAGGGAGGAGTCCGGGCGGTCCCGGATGCTCGCCGCCAAGTGGCGCCGCGAGCCCCCGGAGCCGCAGCAGCCCTGGCGCCCGCCGACGGAGGCCCGGCGCCGCCGCTTCGGCCGCCGGTCGAAGGCGGTCGACCCCTGGGGGAACAGGCGGCCCGCCCGGCGGAACTGGCAGGCCCCGCTGTACGTGGTGCTGACCGGCGCCGTGGTGCTGGCCGCGCTGAACGTCAACCGGCTGCACGACTGGTACACCGGCCACCTCGGCGGCGGCCAGGACGGCAGCGGCGTCGCGGCCCCGGTCGTCACCCAGGCACCGGAGACCGCCGCGCCGACCGCCGCGCCGCCGAGCCAGGCCCCCCAGGATCCCACCGTGGACCACCCCTGGGCCGGCTCCCCCGCCGACGCGTGGCCGGCCGGCCCGGACGCCATCGTGCTGCCGGCGGCCCAGGCGACCGGGGTGTTCAGCGGCCAGCAGGTCGCCGCCCAGCTCCAGCTGGTCAAGAACTACCTGGTGGAGAGCAACCTGGACCCGAAGGTGGTGGCCGGAGGGGACCCCGCGCCGGTGCTCGGCCTGCTGAACGGCCAGGAGCACGACCAGCTGTCCCAGGCCCTCGCGCACCCGGACAAGGACCACGACCCGACCAACTGGATCAGCCGCTTCAACCCCGCCACCGCCGTCCCGGTCGGGCCGGACGTCAAGCTCCAGGGCCGGATCACCTTCGAGGGCGACGGGGACCACGGGGTGCTGGTCCACAGCGACTACACCTTCGTCTACGCGCTGACCCCCGGCCCCCAGCAGTACACCCCGCCCGCCCCGCCCGGCGGTGGCGCCACCGCGCGGTCGGCGTCGCTGACGCTGGCCGGCTCGACGCCGGTCACCCGCGAGATCGTCCGTCGGGTCCAGGACTTCCGCTTCTACGATCCCGGGAGCTACGACGTCGACCGCGGCAAGCTGTACGTCGAGAACGCGCAGAGCTCGATGGGCGGCAACTACTGCGAGATGGGCGACGGCTGGCTGGAACCGGAGTTCCCGCAGTACGACTTCGACCTCAACGGCGACGACACCGCGAGCCCGAACGCCGGGCCGACCGTCGACCCGTACGACCGCAGCAAGCCGCTGCCCGACGACGGCAAGTGCGGCACCGAGAGCCGGACCTGATTCAGCGCTTGCGCCGCTTGTCCGGCCGACCCGACCGGCCGGACCGGCGCCGCGCGTGCTGGGCGGCGAGCCGCTCGTAGCGGGCCCGGGCGAGCGCCTCCCCGGGCGCCTCGACCAGGCTGCGCAGGAAGTACGCGAAGGCCGCGCCGACGCAGCCGATCAGCCAGACCGCGCCGAGCGACTTGTCCTCGGCCATCCAGCCGGTCAGCGCGTCGCGGCCGTCCGTGAGCAGTTTCCAGGTGCGCAGCCCGGCCAGGCAGGTGCAGATCGCGATGGCCGCCAGCAGCAGCCCGTTGACGAAGCCGCCGGCCTTGGAGATCTGCACCCCGGCCACCGCGAAGCGCAGCACCAGGGCGCCCACCGCCAGCGTGACCAGCGCCCCGACCGGCACCAGCACGCGCCGCAGCCAGTAGTCGCCGCCGCGCTCGACCCAGCTGGTGCCGAAGAAACGGATGGGCTCGGGGGCGGGGGTGGTGCGGTCGTCGCTCACCCCTCAAGTATCCCCGAGCCCACCGGCGGACCGCGGATCAGCCCAGCTTGCTGACGTCCCGCACCGCGCCGCGGTCGGCCGAGGTGGCCATCGCCGCGTAGGCCCGGAGCGCCTGGCTCACCTGCCGGTCGCGGTTCTTCGGCCGGTAGCCGCCGCCCTCCTCCAGTCGCAGCCGCCGCTCGTGCAGTTCCTCGAAGGAGACCTCCAGGGTGACCTTGCGCCCGGGGATGTCGATCGAGATCACGTCACCGTCCTCGACCAGCGCGATCGTGCCGCCGGAGGCCGCCTCGGGCGAGGCGTGGCCGATCGACAGGCCCGAGGTGCCGCCGGAGAACCGGCCGTCCGTGATCAGCGCGCAGGCCTTGCCCAGGCCGCGGCCCTTGAGGAACGAGGTCGGGTAGAGCATCTCCTGCATGCCCGGGCCGCCCTTGGGGCCCTCGTAGCGGATCACCACCACGTCGCCCTCCTTGACCCGCTTGGACAGGATGGCGTCCACCGCGTCCTCCTGGGACTCCAGCACCACCGCCGGGCCGCTGAAGGTCCAGATCGACTCGTCCACGCCGGCCGTCTTGACGATGCAGCCGTCCTCGGCGAGGTTGCCGTAGAGGACCGCCAGGCCACCCTCGGTCGAGTAGGCGTGTTCGACGCTGCGGATGCAGCCCTGGGCGTCATCGGTGTCCAGGCTGTCCCAGCGCTCGGACTGCGAGAAGGCGGTGGCCGAGCGGACGCAGCCGGGCGCCGCGTGGAACAGCTCGACGGCGGTGGGCGAGGGCGAGCCGCCGCGGATGTCCCAGGTCTTCAGCCACTCGGCGAGCGAGTCGCTGTGCACGGTGTGCACTTCCTCGTTGAGCAGCCCGGCGCGGTACAGCTCGCCCAGGATGGCGGGGATGCCACCGGCCCGGTGGACGTCCTCCATGTAGTACGAGCCGTTCGGCGCGACCTTGCTCAGGCACGGGACGCGGCGCGAGATGGCGTCGATCGCCCGCATGTCGAAGTCCAGCTCGGCCTCCTGGGCGGCGGCGAGCAGGTGCAGGATCGTGTTGGTCGAGCCGCCCATCGCGATGTCCAGCGCCATCGCGTTCTCGAACGCGGCGCGCGAGGCGATGCTGCGCGGCAGCACCGAGGCGTCGTCCTGGTGGTAGTAGCGCTTGGTGATCTCGACGACGGTCCGGCCGGCGTCCTCGTAGAGGGCCCGACGGGCGGTGTGGGTGGCCAGCGTGGAGCCGTTGCCGGGCAGCGAGAGGCCGATCGCCTCGGTGAGGCAGTTCATCGAGTTGGCGGTGAACATGCCGGAACACGAGCCGCAGGTCGGGCAGGCGTTCTCCTCGATGATCGCGATGTCCGCGTCGGAGACGTTCTCGTTGACCGCGTCCGAGATCGCGTTCACCAGGTCGAGCTTGCGCACCGTGCCGTCGACCAGCACCGCCTGGCCGGCCTCCATCGGGCCGCCGGAGACGAAGACGGTCGGGATGTTGAGCCGCAGCGCGGCCATCAGCATGCCGGGGGTGATCTTGTCGCAGTTGGAGATGCAGATCAGCGCGTCCGCGCAGTGCGCGCTGACCATGTACTCGACCGAGTCGGCGATCAGGTCGCGGGAGGGCAGCGAGTAGAGCATCCCGTGGTGGCCCATCGCGATGCCGTCGTCCACCGCGATGGTGTTGAACTCCCGGGCGATGCCGCCGGCCCGCTGGATCGCCTCGGAGACGATCCGGCCCACCGGCTGCAGGTGGGTGTGGCCGGGGACGAACTCGGTGAAGGAGTTGGCCACCGCGATGATCGGCTTGCCGAAGTCCTCCCGGGCTACACCGGCCGCCCGGAGAAGGGCGCGGGCGCCCGCCATGTTGCGACCGTGGGTGACCGTACGGGACTTCAGCTCGGGCACTGGACTCCACTCCTTCGGTTGCGGAACGCTCTCACCGCTGTTCCTGCCGAGGGTACGCGTCACCGGCGGCCCGGCGGACGGACCGTCCGCATGCCGGTCAGCCGCGCTTGACGGCCACCGTGAGGTCCACCGTGTAGGGCTCGGTGACCAGTCCGCCCGGGAACTCGGCGAGCAGCGCGGCCCGCTCGGCGGCCAGCACCGGCTCGCGCTGCTCGGGCGTCAGCACCGCGAAGTACGACTTCGAACGCAGGTCGGTGATCAGGTCGTCCACGCCGATTCGGCGTTCCCAGGGCAGTTGGGCGGTGCGCACCTCGAACGGGTGATGGGCCAGCGCGTCGGTGACCGAGTTGAGCGCGCCGTAGTAGTGGTACGAGGGCAGCGCCGCGGCGAGCCGCTCCTCCTGCTCGCGCAGCCAGCCGCCCGTGCGGTCCTTGACGTTCCAGATCAGCAGCAGCGCCCCGCCCGGGCGCAGCACCCGCAGCGCCTCGGGCAGCGAGCGGTCCGGGTCGGTCCAGTGGAAGGCCTGCGCGTAGGCGATCAGGTCGGCGGTGCCGTCGTGGCAGGGCAGCGCGTTGCCGTCGCCCTTGACCAGCGGGATCTCCGGACTGACCCGGTGCAGCTGGGCGGCCATCCCGGCGCTCGGCTCGACCGCGACGACCCGGGCGCCGCGCTGCTGGAACAGCCGGGTGGCGATGCCGGTGCCGGCACCGACGTCCAGCAGGTCCGCGCCCTCCAGCGACCGACCGGTCAGCCGCTCGATCTCGTCGAACAGCTCGGGCGGGTAGGACGGCCGGGCCCGGTCGTACTCGGCGGCCACCGCACCGAAGGAGTCGGCGTGGGCCTGGTGACTGAAGGAGCCGTCCTGCCGCTGATCGTCCGTCATCTGCGCCGCCTCCCCGAAAGGTTCGTCCGCCACTCAGCCTACGCGCGAGGGAGTGGCCAGGTGCAGCCGGGTGAAGGCCAGCGCCTCGGCCAGATCGGCCTCCCGCTCGGCGGGCGAGCCGGAGCGGCGGGTGTTGACCTCCAGCACCACGTGCCCGGCGAAGCCCGTCCGGGCGAGCCTTTCCAGCAGCTCGGCGCAGGGCTGCTTGCCGCGGCCGGGGATCAGGTGCTCGTCCTTGCCCGAGCCGGAGCCGTCCGCCAGGTGGACGTGGGCCAGCCGCTCGCCCATCCGGTCGGCCAGCGCGAAGGCGTCGATCCGCGAGGTGGCGACGTGCGAGAGGTCGATGGTGAAGTGCCGGTACTCCTCCTCGGTGACGTCCCAGCCGGGGGCGTAGGCGAGCATCTCGCGGTCCCGGTAGCGCCACGGGTACATGTTCTCGACCGCGAAGCGGACCTCGGTCTCGTCGGCCATCCGCTCGATGCCGCGGACGAACTCCCGGGCGTACTGGCGCTGCCAGCGGAACGGCGGGTGGACCACCACGGTGTCCGCGCCGAGCCGGTCGGCGGCGGCCCGGGCCCGCTGCAGCTTGGTCCACGGGTCGGTGGTCCAGACCCGCTGGGTGATCAGCAGGCACGGCGCGTGCACCGCGAGGATGGGCAGCCGGTGCTGGTCGGAGAGCGCCCGCAGGGCGTCGATGTCCTGGCTGACCGGGTCGTTCCAGACCATCACCTCGACGCCGTCGTAGCCGAGCTTGGCGGCCAGCTCGAAGGCGACCGAGGTGCTCTCGGGGTAGACCGAGGCGGTGGACAGGGCGATCTTGGTGTCCGGGATGTGCAGCGCGGGGTGGGCCGGGAGCACCAGCCGGTCGGTGGTGCGCAGCAGCGGGGCGGGCCGCTGCGCGGCGGCCTTCCGGGTGGCGCGCCCCCGGACGGGGACCCGCCGGCGGGCTGGTCCGGGGTCGCCGTCGGAACCCCCGCCGCCGGCCCCACGGCCGCGGCGGCGGGCCGCGCGGGCGTTCGCTTCCTCGTCCGGTCCGTCTGCTTCCACCACGGGAGCAAGCGTATGCGGACCGCGCGCCGGACGGGTCCGCTCAGCGTGTGCCCTGGCCGTCCAGGGTGTCGAGGCGGCGCAGGATGATGCCCTCGCGCAGCGCCCACGGGCAGACGTCCAGCTCGTCCAGGCCGAACAGGTCCATCGCGGCGTCCGCCACCAGCGCCCCGGCCAGCAGCTGCTTGGCGCGGCCCTCGGAGACCCCGGGGATCCGGGACCGCTCGGCCACCGACATGGTGGACAGCCGGGGCACCCAGGCGGCCAGGCCGCTGCGGGTGAGCTTGCGCGGCACCAGCGGGCCCGCCTCGGCCGGGGCGGCGCCGGTCATCCGGGCCAGCTGCTTGAAGGTCTTGGAGGTGGCCACCGCGTGGTTCGGCGGCCCGAGCCGGGCGATCTCGCCGACCACGCCGGCGATCTCGGCCCGGATGTGCCGGCGCAGCTCGCGCACCGCCTCCGGGTCGGCGACGTCACCGGGCAGCCAGCCCGCGGTCAGCCGGCCGGCGCCGAGCGGCAGCGAGACCGCGGCGTCCGGCTGCTCGTCCAGCCCGCAGCCGATCTCCAGCGAGCCGCCGCCGATGTCCAGGTTGAGCAGCCGGCCGGAGGACCAGCCGAACCAGCGGCGCACCGCCAGGAAGGTCAGCCGGGCCTCGTCCTGCCCGGAGAGCACCTGCAGCTCGACGCCGGTCTCGTCCTGCACCCGCTTGAGCACCGCCTCGCCGTTGGCGGCCTCGCGCACCGCGGAGGTGGCGAACGGCAGAAGGTCGACCACGCCCTTGTCCTCGGCGACCCGCAGCGAGGAGGAGACCATGTCGACCAGCCGGGCCACCCCCGCGTCGCTGATCGCCCCGTCCGCGTCGAGCAGCTCCGCGAGCCGCAGCTCCGCCTTGTGCGAGTACGCGGGCAGCGGCGCGGCACCGTGGTGGGCGTCCACCACGAGGAAGTGGACGGTGTTGGAACCTACGTCGAGCACACCGAGTCGCATAATCCACCACGCTACGGCACCGGACCGGACGATTTCCCGCCCGCCCGGGACGGCCACCCCCGCAGCCGCTCTGGAGGCTTTCCCGCCCGCCTGGTTGACTGCTCGTCATGGAGAACAGGCTGTTACGGCTGTTGGCCCGGCAGGCCGGACCGGCCGAGCTGGCCGAGGCGGCCGCCGACGACCCGGAGGCCCTGCGGCTGGCGCTGCGGGTGCACGCGCTGACGGTCCGCCGCCACCGGCGCGAGGCGGGCCTGGCGGGGCTGGTGGACACCGCGCGTGACCTGGCCATCCGGCACGACCTGGACCAGGTGTTGCCCGCGGTCACCCAGCGGGCCCGCCGGCTGCTCACCCTGGACATGGCCTGGCTGACCATCCTGGAGGAGCCGGACGGCCCGGCGACGGTCCGCGCGGCCAGCGGCTCGGTGACCGCGCTGACCGTCGGGATGCCGGTGCCGGGGGACGGCTCCGGGGCGGGCGCCATCGCGCGGCGCACCGGGGCGCCGTTCTGGACCTCGGACTACCTGACCGACGAGCGGATCACCCACTCCTCGTCGCTCGACCCGGTGGTGGACTCCGAGGGGCTGCACGCGCTGCTGGCGGTGCCGCTGCGGCACGGGTCGACCGTCTTCGGGGTGCTCTACGGCGGCGAGCGGTCGGTGCGGCACTTCAGCCCGGAGGAGCTGGGCCTGATGTGCTCGCTGGCCGATCTCGCGGGGGTGGCGCTGGGCACCGCCGAGCTGCTCTCCCGACAGGCGGCCGAGCTGGACGCGCTGCGCACCCGGGGGCCAGCGGCCGAACTGCTGAAGGTCCTGCTGGCGGGCGACATCGACCCGGCCGACTTCCTGCGCCGGACGCTGGGCCCGCTGCTCGACCACGACGCCCGCCGCGGCACCGAACTCGTCCCGACCCTCGCCGCCTACTTCGCGGCCGGCGGCAGCCCGACCCGGGCGGCCGAGGCGCTGTTCGTCCACCCGAACACGGTGGCCCGGCGGCTGGACCGGGTGGCGACCCTGCTGGACGACCCCGCCTGGCACCGCCCGGCCCGCGCGCTCGACCTGCAACTCGCCCTGCGCCTGCACCACGGCTAGGGGCCGGTGCTCCGGCGGCCTTACCCTTGCCGGGTGGCAGCCATCGACATCCCCACCCCGAAGATCAAGAAGCCCGGGCGCGAGGTCCCGCTCGACTTCCCCCGCGCCTGGGTGGAGTTCGCCGACCCCGCCGACGAGGAGCAGGTCTTCCGCTGCGACCTGACCTGGCTCACCTCCCGCTGGACCTGCGTCTTCGGCCGCGGCTGCCAGGGCATCCGGCCCGGCCGGGGCGACTCCGACGGCTGCTGCACGCTCGGCGCGCACTACTCGGACGAGGACGACGAGCAGCGCGTGGCCGGCCACGCCGCCCGGCTCACCCCCGAGAGCTGGCAGTTCTTCGCCGAGGGCACCGACAAGCGCGGCAGGATCCGGCTCGACGGCGGCATCACCATGCTCGACGAGGACGGCGACCGGCAGACCCGCCGGATCGACGGCGCCTGCATCTTCCTCAACCGCCCCGGTTTCGCCGGCGGCGAGGGCTGCGCGCTGCACACCCTGGCGCTGGCCGAGGGCAAGGAGCCGCTGGAGACCAAGCCGGACGTCTGCTGGCAGCTGCCGATCCGCCGCACCTACGAGTGGATCGACCGCCCGGACGACACCCGCTACCTCCAGGTCAGCATCGGCGAGTACGACCGCCGCGGCTGGGGCCCGGGCGGCCACGACCTGCACTGGTGGTGCACCAGCAGCCCGGACGCGCACGTCGGGGCGGACCCGGTGTACCTCAGCTACCGCGCCGAGCTCACCGAGCTGATGGGCCCGCAGGGCTACGCCGCGCTGGTCGAGCTGTGCGAGCAGCGGATCGCCGCCAAGGGCGACCGCAGGCTCGCCCCTCACCCGGCCGATCCGAAGAAGCCCAAGAAGAAGCAGTAGCCGGGAACTACTTGTCGATGTCGCCGACCACGAAGAACATCGAGCCCAGGATCGCGACCATGTCGGCGACCAGGGTCCCGGGCAGCAGCTCGATCAGCGCCTGGATGTTGTTGAAGGACGCCGAGCGGAGCTTGAGCCGCCACGGCGTCTTGTCGCCGCGCGAGACCAGGTAGTAGCCGTTGACCCCGAGCGGGTTCTCGGTCCAGGCGTAGGTCTCGCCCTCGGGGGCCTTCAGCACCTTCGGCAGCCGCAGGTTGACCGGCCCCGGCGGCAGGGTGGCCAGCTTGTCCAGACAGGCGTCGGCCAGGTCGAGCGAGTTGGCGGTCTGCTCCAGCAGGCACTCGAAGCGGGCCAGGCAGTCGCCCTCCTCGCGGGTGGCCACGGCCAGCACCTCGCGCAGCTCGGGCGAGCCGTAGGCCAGGTAGGGCTCGTCCCGGCGCAGGTCGAAGTCGACGCCGCTGGCCCGGGCGATCGGGCCGCTCACCCCGTACGCCTTGACGTGCGCGGCGGAGAGCACGCCGACCCCGGCCGTCCGGGCCCGGAAGATCTCGTTGCCGAGCACCAGGCCATCGAAGACCGGCAGCTGGCCGCGGACCATCGCCACGGCCGCCCGGACCCGGTCCAGCCAGCCGGCCGGCAGGTCCTCCTTGAGGCCGCCGACCCGGTTGAACATGTAGTGCATCCGGCCGCCGCTGGCCTCCTCCAGCACGTGCTGGAGCTCCTCGCGGCCGTGGAAGGCGTGGAAGATCGGGGTGATCCCGCCCAGTTCGAGCGGGTAGGAGCCGGCGAACATCAGGTGGTTGAGCACCCGGTTCAGCTCGGCCAGCAGGGTGCGGATCCAGACCGCCCGCTCGGGGACCTCCATGCCGAGCATCCGCTCGACCGCGAGCACCACGCCCAGCTCGTTGGAGAAGGCGGAGAGCCAGTCGTGCCGGTTGGCCAGCATGATGATCTGCCGGTAGTCCCGGGCCTCGAAGAGCTTCTCGGCGCCGCGGTGCATGTAGCCGATCACCGGCTCGGCGGAGAGGATCCGCTCGCCCTCCAGCACCAGCTTGAGCCGGAGCACGCCGTGGGTGGCCGGGTGCTGCGGGCCGATGTTCAGCACCATGTCGGTGGCCGTCTGCTCCGCGCCGGCGCCGATGCCGACCGTGGTCTCCCTGATGCTCATGGGTTCAGAGTCTGCCATCCCGGCAGGCCTGCCAAGCTCCGCGGTACCGGCATGCGGACGGCCTGGAGCAGCCAGCCGAAGCCGCCCAGGCCGCCGGCCGCGGTCAGCTCGGCCGCCTCGCCGGCCGCGGCCAGCGCGCGCAGGTAGCCGGCCGGGTCGGTGCCGGCCTGGGCGAGCGGCGGGCGGTCGCCGCGCACGCCGAGGGCACGCAGTGCGGCGCGCTGGGTCGTCCACAGGCTGTGGACGGACCCGCGCGCGCCCGCCGCGCCGGCCGCCTCGACCGCGTCCAGCGCCACGTGGCAGGTCAGGTCGCAGCTGCCGTCCGGCACCGGGCGGACCTCACGGCCGGCCCGGAAGCCGGTCAGCGTGCCGAAGGTCGGCCGGTCCGACGCCTGGTGCGCGTAGTCCACCGCCACCGCGAGCCCACGGTCGAGCGCACCGACCGCCGCCGCCCAGGCGGCGTCCCGCGGGCCGCCCAGCTCCACCCGGTCCCCGGCGGCGACCCGCGGCCACCAGCGCTCGGCCCAGGCCGCGTCCGCCGCGTCCAGAGCACCGCCGGGCCGCTCCGCACCGTCCGGCCCGACCTCCAGGTAGCGCAGCCCGCCGTCCTCCCCCACCTCGGCGATGTCCAGCGGCACGTTGTCCAGCCACTCGTTGGCGAAGACCAGCCCGACCGCCCCGGCCGGCACCCGCTCGGTCCACCGCACCGCCTCCGGCAGCCCGTCCGGACGCCCGGCCAGCTCCACCCCGTAGCAGCGCAGCCGTCCGGGCAGCAGGCCGGCCAGCGCGCCGACCAGCTCGCCGCGCCCGGCCCCGACGTCGATCAGCGCCAGCTCCTCGGGACGGCCGAGCGCCTCGTCCACCTCCAGCAGCAGCCGGCCGACCGCTTCGGCATACTGCCGGGAGGCGTGCACCGAGGTCCGGAAGTGCCCGGCGGGCCCCTCCGGCCTGCGGTAGAAGCCGTGCTCCGGCCCGTACAGGGCCCGCTCCATGGCGGGCCGCCAGCGCATCCAGGTCATGCCCGGGACGTTACCGGGCTCCGACCTGCGAACGAGCCGGGATCGCCCTCTCGGCGGACGGGAGGGGGCTTTTCGACTGCCTAGGCTGGGGACGTGCATCGACTCAACGCCTGGCTTCGCGGACACCCCATGGTGGTCGATGGCGGCTGGGCGCTCCTCGTGCTCTTCTTCACCGCCGTCTCCAGCGTCTCCACCAGCGGCTGGCACACCGCCGCCTACTTCACCATCTCGGTGCTGGTCTGCGGGCTGATGGTGGTCCGGCGCCGGCTGCCGAACGCCGCCGTGGTGGCCGCCGCGGTGCTCGCGCTGGCCCAGGTCGGCCTGCACATCGACCCGGGCGCCTCCTCCCTCGCCTACCTGGTCTTCTGCTACACCGGCGCGGCCTTCGGCTCCCGCTGGACCTCCCGGGCCGCGCTGGTCTGCGGCCTGCTGGCCGGGCCGCTCTCGGTACACGGCTTCCAGCTGGCCAAGGAGCCCGACACGGTCCACGGGCTGCTGCAGACCGTCTTCACCGCGGCGCTGCTCTCCACCCCGTTCATCCTCTGCTGGGCCTGGGGCCGGCTCACCCGGGTCCGCCGCGCCTACCTCGAGGAGCTGGAGGACCGCGCCGAGCGGCTGGAGCGCGAGCGGGACGCCCAGGCCAAGGTGGCGGTGGCGGCCGAGCGGGCCCGGATCGCCCGCGAGCTGCACGACGTGGTGGCGCATAACGTCTCGGTGATGATCGTGCAGGCCGACGGCGCCGCCTACGTGATGGACAACTCGCCGCAGCAGGCCAAGGAGGCGCTCGGCACCATCGCCTCCACCGGCCGGCAGGCGCTGGTCGAGATGCGCCGACTGCTCGGCGTGCTGCGCACCGCGGACGCCGCCGAGGAGTACGTGCCGCAGCCCGGCGTCGAGGAGCTGCCGGAGCTGCTGGAGCAGGTCCGCACGGCCGGGCTGCCGGTCGAGTACCGGGCCACCGGCGAGGTGCGCGAGCTGCCGCGCGGGGTCGAGCTGACGGTCTACCGGATCGTCCAGGAGGCGCTCACCAACGTCCGCAAGCACGGCGGGCCCGGCGCCAGCGCCCGGGTCGCGGTCGACTTCGGCGACCGCGACCTCAACGTGCTGATCGAGGACGACGGCCGTGGCACCACCGACGAGCAGGTCAGCCGGGGCGGTGCCGACGGGCAGGGCCATGGTCTGATCGGCATGCGCGAACGGATCGGCATGGTGAGCGGCAGCCTGGACGCCGGGCCGCGGCCCGGCGGTGGCTTCCGGATCCGCGCCGTCCTCCCCCTCAAGACCGCCAAGTAACCCTCAGGAGTTGCACTGTGACCATCCGCGTGATGCTCGTCGACGACCAGGAACTGCTCCGCACAGGCTTCCGGATGGTGCTGCAGTCCCAGGGCGACATCGAGATCGCCGCCGAGGCCGGGGATGGCGCCCAGGCACTGGAGGTGCTCTCCCGCACGCAGGTGGACGTGATCCTGATGGACGTCCGGATGCCCCGGCTGGACGGCGTGCAGGCCACCCGGCGGATCTGCCTGGACGCCGACGGCACCCCGCTGCCGGGCGCGCCGCGGGTGCTCATCCTCACCACCTTCGACCTGGACGAGTACGCCTTCGCCGCGCTCAAGGCCGGCGCGAGCGGCTTCCTGCTCAAGGACGTGCCGCCGACCGAGCTGGTGGCCGCGATCCGCTCGGTGCACGGCGGGGACGCGGTGGTCGCGCCGACCACCACCCGGCGGATGATCGACCGCTTCGCCGAGGTCCTGCCGCTGCCGCAGGCGCCGGCCGGCCCGCCCGCGCTGGAGCCGCTCACCGAGCGCGAGCGCGAGGTCTTCCTGCTGGTCGCCCAGGGGTTGTCGAACGCCGAGATCGCCGCCGAACTGGTGCTCTCCGAGGCCACCGTGAAGACCCACGTCGGCCGGATCCTGGCCAAGCTCGGCCTGCGCGACCGGGTGCAGGCCGTGGTGCTGGCCTACGAGGCCGGGCTGGTCCGGGCGGGCGGCGCCGACTGACCCCGGGGCGGGCCGTAGGATGAGGCGGTACGTCTGGTACCCGTAGAGGACTGGAACGCGAGCCGTGCGCACCTCCGATCTGTTCGACCCCGCCGACCCCACCGACCCGGGCAGCCGGCCGGGGCGACTCGCCGTCGGCGTGGTGGGGACCGGCCGAGTGGGCCCGGCCCTCGGCGCCGCGCTCCAGCTGGCCGGCCACACCGTGGTCGCCGCCTCCGGGGTCTCCACCACCTCCCGCCGCCGGGCCGAGGCGCTGTTGCCCGGGGTCCGGGTGGTCTCCCCGCCGCAGGTGCTGGCCGCCGCGGACCTGGTGCTGCTGACCGTCCCGGACGACGCGCTGGCCGACCTGGTGGCCGGGCTGGCCGCCACCGGCGCGGTGCGCCCGGGCCAGCTGATCGTGCACACCTCCGGTGCCCAGGGGGTCGCCGTGCTCGAACCGGCCACCCGGGCCGGTGCGCTGCCACTCGCCCTGCACCCCGCGATGACCTTCACCGGCACCTCGGTCGACCTGGCCCGGCTGGCCGGCTGCCCGTTCGGGGTGACCGCGCCCGAGGAGCTGCGGACGGTCGCCGAGGCGCTGGTGGTGGAGATGGGCGGCGAGCCCGAGTGGGTGCCCGAGGCGGTCCGCCCCCTCTACCACACTGCCCTGGCGCACGGCGCGAACCACCTGGTCACCCTGGTCGCGCAGGCGATGGAGCTGCTGCGGACGGCCGGGGTGGCCGAGCCCGGCCGGCTGCTCGGCCCGCTGCTCGGCGCCGCGCTGGACAACACCCTGCGCTCCGGTGACGCCGCGCTGACCGGCCCGGTCGCCCGCGGCGACAGCGGGACGGTGCGCCGCCACCTGGCGCAGCTCAGTACGGTGTCCCCGGACATCCCGTCGGCCTACCGGGCGATGGCCCGGGCCACCGCGCAGCGGGCGCTCGCCAACGGGACGCTGAAGGAAGAGGCGGCCGCCGCGCTGCTGGACGTACTCGACGAGGAGATGCACTGATGGCCCGCCCGAAGCCCGCCGCCAAGGCGCCCAAGACCCGCAGCACCGCGCTCACCCACACCGTCGCCGACTTCGAGGCCGCCTTCTGGCCGGACGAGCAGCCGGTCGACAACGCGGTCGTGATGACCATGGGCGCGCTGCACGAGGGGCACGCGGCGCTGATCCGGGCCGCCCGCAAGGAGGTCGGCCGCGACGGCCGGGTGGCGGTGACGGTCTTCGTCAACCCGCTGCAGTTCGGCCCGAACGAGGATCTGGACCGCTACCCGCGCACGCTGGCCGCCGACGTCCGGCTCGCCGAGGAGAACGGCGCCGACGTGGTCTTCGCACCGGTCGTCGAGGAGGTCTACCCGAACGGCGCCCCGCAGGTGACCCTCTCGGCCGGCCCGATGGGCGAGCGCTTCGAGGGCGCCACCCGCCCCGGCCACTTCGACGGCATGCTGACCGTGGTCGCCAAGCTGCTGCACATCACCGACCCGGACTTCGCCTTCTTCGGCGAGAAGGACGCCCAGCAGCTGGCGATCGTCCAGCGGATGGTGGCCGACCTCGACTTCGACGTGGAGGTCATCGGCGTGCCGACCGTCCGCGAGGAGGACGGCCTGGCGCTCTCCTCGCGCAACCGCTACCTCTCCGAGGACGACCGCCGGCACGCGCTGGCGCTCTCCCGGGCCCTGTTCGCCGGCCGGGACGCGGCCGCCCGGGGCCCGAAGGCCGTCCGCGAGGCCGCCGCGACCGCGCTGGACGGCGCGGCCGGCCTCGACCTCGACTACCTCGCCCTGATCGATCCGCACGACTTCACCGAGGCGCCGGACGACTTCCAGGGCGAGGCCGTGCTGGCCGTGGCCGCGAAGGTGGGCGGCACCCGCCTGATCGACAACGTCCGCATGATCGTCCGGTAGATTCCGGCAGCCACTTCGGCATGCACTCAGCTCAGGAGGCGTGACCAATGCTCCGCACCATGTTCAAGTCCAAGATCCACCGGGCCACCGTGACCCAGGCCGACCTGCACTACGTCGGCTCGGTGACGGTGGACCAGGATCTGCTGGACGCCGCCGACCTGCTCCCCGGCGAGCTGGTCCACATCGTGGACATCAACAACGGCGCCCGGCTGGAGACCTACACCATCGCCGGGCCGCGCGGCTCCGGGGTGATCGGGATCAACGGCGCGGCGGCCCGGCTGGTCCACCCCGGTGACCTGGTGATCCTGATCGCCTACGGGCAGATGGACACCGCCGAGGCCCGGGAGTTCCAGCCCAGGGTGGTCTTCGTGGACGCGGAGAACAAGATCGTCGGTACGGGCTCGGACCCGGCCGAGGCGCTGCCCGGCACGGACACCGTCCGCGGGGACGCCGTCCGGACCGCCGCAAACTAGACCAGACCGGAGCACCGCCATGCCTGTGACCCACCGCCTCACCGCCCCCGCGCCCGGCTGGACCGCCAACACCGACGTGGTGGTGGTCGGCTCCGGCGTGGCCGGGCTGACCGCCGCGCTCGGCGCCCGCCAGGCCGGCCTGCGGGTGACGGTGGTCACCAAGGCGATGCTCGACGACGGCTCCACCCGCTGGGCCCAGGGCGGCATCGCGGCCGCCCTGGGCGAGGGCGACACCCCCGAGCAGCACCTGGCGGACACGCTGGTCGCGGGGGCCGGGCTGTGCGACGAGGACGCGGTGCGCGTCCTGGTCACCGAGGGCCCGGACGCCGTCCGCCACCTGATCGCCACCGGCGCCGCCTTCGACCAGGACGCCGACGGCGCGATCCTGCTCACCCGCGAGGGCGGCCACCACCGCCGCCGGATCGCGCACGCCGGCGGCGACGCCACCGGGGCGGAGATATCGCGCGCCCTGGTCGCCGCCGTGCGCAGCGATCCCGGCCTGGAGCTGATCGAGCACGCGCTGGTGCTCGACCTGCTCACCGACGAGAGCGGCCACACGGCCGGCCTCACCCTGCACGTGATGGGCGAGGGCCAGCGCGACGGCGTCGGCGCGATCCGGGCCCGGGCCGTGGTGCTCGCCACCGGCGGCATGGGCCAGGTCTTCTCGGCCACCACCAACCCCGCGGTCTCCACCGGCGACGGGGTGGCGCTCGCCCTGCGGGCCGGTGCCGAGGTGACCGACCTGGAATTCGTCCAGTTCCACCCGACCGTGCTCTGGCTCGGCCCGGAGGCCGAGGGCCAGCAGCCGCTGGTCTCCGAGGCGGTCCGCGGCGAGGGCGCCCACCTGGTGGACGCCGCCGGAACCCGGTTCATGGTGGGTCAGCACGAGCTGGCCGAGCTGGCCCCGCGCGACATCGTGGCCAAGGCGATCACCCGGCGGATGCAGGAGCAGGGCGCCGAGCACATGTACCTGGACGGGCGGCACTTCGGCGCCACCATGTGGCAGGAGCGGTTCCCGACCATCCTGGCCTCCTGCCGGGCGCACGGCATCGACCCGGTGACCGGCCTGATCCCGGTCGCCCCGGCCGCCCACTACGCCTCCGGCGGGGTCCGCACCGACCTGCACGGCCGCACCTCGGTGCCGGGCCTGTACGCCTGCGGCGAGGTGGCCTGCACCGGGGTGCACGGCGCCAACCGATTGGCCTCCAACTCGCTGTTGGAGGGCCTGGTCTTCGCCGAGCGGATCGCCGCCGACCTGGCCGCCCGGCACCGCGCGGGCGAACTGCCCGAGCGCGTGGTGGACGTCCCGGCGGCGCGCGCCGCGCGGCCCGTCCCGCTGCCCGCGCCGGAGGCCCGGGCCGAGGTCCAGCGGCTGATGAGCACCGGCGCCGGCGTGCTGCGCTCGGCCGCCAGCATGGCCGCCAGCGCCGAGGGGCTGGCCGCGCTGACCCTGGCGGCCGAGGCGGACCAGGCCGAACAGAAACCGGCCGACCCCCGGGTGGAGACCTGGGAGGCCGCCAACCTGCTGCTGGTGGCGACCGCCCTGGTGGCCGCCGCGGCGCAGCGCGCGGAGACCCGCGGCTGCCACTGGCGCGAGGACTTCCCCGAGCGGGACGACGAGCACTGGCGCCGTCATCTGATCACCACCCTGGACGCCGTCTCCGGCGTCCCCACCAGCACCCCCGAGGAGCACTGACCATGCCTCACCAGCCGCCGACGGCCCACCAGGAACTGCCGATGGCCGACACCTGCGGGGAGAGCTGTGCCTGCGGGGACGGCGAGGACTACGAGACCGGCCTGGACCCGGCGCTGGCCGAGCTGCTCGAGGCGGCCGGCCTCGACCCGGTCGAGGTCGAGGACATCGCCACCCTGGCGCTGGCCGAGGACCTGGCCGGCGGCGAGGACGTCACCTCGGTCGCCACGGTGCCCGCCGACGCGGTCGCCACGGCGGACTTCACCGCCCGCGAGGCCGGCGTGGTGGCCGGCCTACGGATCGCCGAGGCCGTGGTCTCGCTGATCTGCGAGGAGGAGTTCGAAGTCGAGCGGCACGTCGAGGACGGCGACCGGGTCGAGGCCGGCCAGGTGCTGCTCTCGGTGCGCAGCCGCACCCGCGACCTGCTGACCGCCGAGCGGACCGCGCTCAACCTGCTCTGCCACCTCTCCGGGATCGCCACCGCCACCCGCCGCTGGGCGGACGAGCTGGCCGGCACCGGCGCGGTGGTCCGGGACACCCGGAAGACCCACCCGGGCCTGCGCGCGCTGCAGAAGTACGCGGTGCGGGCCGGCGGCGGCGTCAACCACCGGATGGCGCTCTCCGACGCGGCGTTGGTGAAGGACAACCACGTGGTCGCCGCGGGCGGCGTGGCCGAGGCGTTCCGCGCCGTCCGGGCCGCCTACCCGGAGCTGCCGGTCGAGGTCGAGGTGGACACCCTGGAGCAGCTCGCGCCGGTGCTGGAGGCCGGGGCGGACCTGATCCTGCTCGACAACTTCTCGGTCCCGCAGCTGCGCGAGGCGGTCCGATTGGTCGCCGGCCGGGCCAAGTTGGAGGCTTCCGGTGGCCTGACCCTGGCCACCGCGCGGGAGGTCGCCGAGACTGGTGTCGACTATCTGGCGGTCGGCGCGCTCACCCACTCCGCGCCGATCCTGGACATCGGCCTGGACCTTCGCCCGTAATCGCCCCTCCTCAGGAAAGCGGCCCATGCTCCTCACCATCGACGTCGGCAACACCCAGACCACGCTCGGCCTGTTCGATGGCGAGGAGGTCGTCGAACACTGGCGGATCTCCACCGATCCGCGCCGCACGGCGGACGAACTCGCCGTGCTGATGCAGGGCTTGATGGGCCACCACCCGGTGGTCTCGCGGGAGGACCGGGTCGAGGGGCTGGCGATCTGCTCCTCGGTGCCCGCCGTGCTGCACGAGCTCCGCGAGGTGACCCGCCGTTACTACGGCGACGTCCCCGCGGTGCTCGTGGAGCCCGGGGTGAAGACCGGGGTGCACGTCCTGATGGACAACCCCAAGGAGGTCGGCGCCGACCGGATCGTCAACGCGCTGGCCGCGAACCACCTGTACGGGGGGCCGTGCATCGTGGTCGACTTCGGCACCGCGACCACCTTCGACGCGATCAACGAGCGCGGCGACTACGTGGGCGGCGCGATCGCGCCGGGGATCGAGATCTCGGTCGAGGCGCTCGGCGCCCGCGGCGCGCAGCTGCGCAAGATCGAGCTGGCCCGGCCGCGCAACGTGATCGGCAAGAACACCGTGGAGGGCATGCAGTCCGGCGTGCTGTACGGCTTCGCGGGCCAGGTGGACGGCCTGGTCACGCGGATGGCGCGGGAGCTGTCGCCCAAGGACCCGGAGGACGTCCAGGTGATCGCCACCGGCGGGCTGGCCCCGCTGGTGCTCGGCGAGGCCGCCGCGATCGACGTGCACGAGCCCTGGCTGACCCTGATCGGCCTGAGACTGGTGTTCGAGCGCAACAAGCCGAGCTGATCGCTCGTTAGCCGCAGCGGAAGCGGCTCTCCGAGGACGAACATCCGCTACCCCTCCGACTAACGAGGGATCGGGCGCGGCTCGGCGCGACATTACCGGCAAATCGGATATTCCTCACGTAGGGTCACTTCATGCCTACGCCACACGGGTCCCGCGGCGGCATGGCCTTCAGCGCCGACGAAGTGCGCGTGCTGCGCCGTGCCCTCGCCCAAGCCCTGCACCCCGCTGTCCCCGCCCCACTACCGGCCGGCGCCGACCTGTGGGCGGAGGACGTCCAGGAAGCACTGCGCCTGGCCGAGGCGATCGACGAGGCCGCCCAGGAGGGCGGCCGGCTGCGCGGGTTCCTGCTCGCGGAGTTGGTCCGCTACCGCGGCGCACTGCCCGGCAGTGCCCGCGGCTACCTGGAACGGCTGGAGGAGGCCGTCGCCGACGGCTACCTCCCGACCCCGGAGGACCTGTCCGCGCTGCGCTCGCTCTCCCGGCTGCCCTGCGGCACCGCCGAGCGCAGCCGCCGCTCCCGGCTGGCCGGCCGCTGCCACGCGCTGGCCGAGACCGCGGTCCGGGAACGCCTCGCGCTCAGCACCGGCCTGCCCCGCCCGGCGATCGCCCCCGACGCCGTCCGCGGCGCCGTCCCGACGCGCCATCTGGCCGCAGTTCCCAGCAGTCCCACCGACCGAGCCGGAGGACCGATCCCGATGAGCAGCCCCACGCCCGAGCCCCGCCGCCCCGAGAGTGCCCCCACTCCTCCCCCGCCGGCCCGTCCGCGCAGCCCCCGGATCCCCACCCCCGCCGAACTCTTCGCCCGCCGCGCCAAGCCCGCCGCGCCCGACGAGGAGGAGCTCGCCACCGGCACCGGCTGACCGCCCCACCGGCGGCCCGCCCGACGCCCGACGGACTGCCCCGCCACCCGCGCCAGCCGGTGACGGGGCGGTCCGGTTCGGTCGCTACCCTGGTGAGGTGAGCGATCAGAGCAGCCTCCCCGCGACCGACGACCTTCCCGAGCAGATGCGCGTCCGGCGCGAGAAGCTGGACCGGCTCCGGGCCGCCGGGATCGACCCGTACCCGGTCGGCTTCCCCCGGACCACCAGCATCGCCGACCTCCGCGCCAAGCACCCCGACCTGGCGCCGGACACCGCGACCGGCGAGCGGGTCGGCGTGACCGGCCGGGTGATCCTGGCCCGCACCGGCGGCAAGCTGTGTTTCGCGACGCTGCGGGACGGCTCCGGCGACCTCCAGGTGATGCTCTCCCTGGACAAGCTGGGCGAGGAGCGGCTGGCCGCCTGGAAGACCGACATCGACCTGGGCGACCAGGTCGGCGTCGAGGGCGAGGTGATCACCTCCAAGCGCGGTGAGCTGAGCGTCATGGTGGAGAGCTGGGCGCTCACCGCCAAGTGCCTGCGGCCGCTGCCGGACAAGCACAAGGGCCTGACCGACCCGGAGGCCCGGGTCCGCCAGCGGTACGTGGACCTGATCGTCAACCCCGAGGCCCGGGAGATGCTGCGGCTGCGCAGCGAGGTGGTCCGCTCGATCCGCCGCACCTACGAGGAGCGCGGCTACCTCGAGGTCGAGACCCCGATGCTGCAGCCGATCCACGGCGGCGCCAACGCCCGGCCGTTCATCACCCACATCAACGCCTACGACATCGACCTCTACCTGCGGATCGCCACCGAGCTGTACCTCAAGCGGCTGGTGGTCGGCGGCGCCGAGAAGGTCTTCGAGATCAACCGGAACTTCCGCAACGAGGGCGCCGACGCGACCCACAACCCGGAGTTCACCGCGCTGGAGTCGTACGAGGCCTACGGCGACTACGACACCCAGGCCGAGCTGATCCGGGCGATCATCGTCAACGCGGCCCGGGACGCGCTGGGCACCACCGTGGTCCGCGGCACCGACCCGCACGGCGTCGAGCACGAGATCGACCTGGCCGAGCCCTGGGACGAGATCAGCGTCTACCCCGGCATCTCCGAACGGCTGGGCACCGAGGTCACCCCGGAGACCTCGGTCGAGGAGCTGCGCAAGCTCTGCGACGCGGCCGGCGTGCCCTACGAGCAGGGCTGGGGCCACGGCCAGATCGTGCTGGAGATGATCGAGCGGCTCCTCGAGGAGAACGCGATCCGGCCGACCTTCCTGAAGGACTACCCGACCGAGGTCTCCCCGCTCACCCGCCAGCACCGGTCCATCCCGGGCGTGGCCGAGAAGTGGGACCTGGTGATCTTCGGGACCGAGATCGGTACCGCCTACTCCGAGCTGATCGACCCGGTCGAGCAGCGGGCCCGGCTCACCGCGCAGTCGCTGCTCGCGGCCGGCGGCGACGTCGAGGCGATGCAGCTGGACGAGGACTTCCTGCGCGCCCTGGAGTACGCGATGCCCCCCACCGGCGGGCTCGGGCTCGGGGTGGACCGCCTGATCATGCTGCTCACCGGCAAGAACATCCGCGAGACGGTGCTCTTCCCGCTGGTGAAGCCCGAGAAGACGACCGGCGCGGCCGGCGAGCAGACCACGGGGACCACTGAGACGACCGAGGGAGAGTGACCTGGTGCAGTATGTCAGCGCGATCGTGCCGCCGCTGGTGATGGCGATCGGTTTCGGGTTCGTGGTGCGGGCCATCATCCGCAGCCAGGGCGGGGCCCAGAAGGGCAAGGAGGACGCCGCCGCCGAGGCGATGGCGACCGCCACCCGCACCTCCGGCGAGTAGTCGCCACCGGTTTCCAGGCCGCCACCCCCACCCGGGAGTGGCGGCCTGCGGCGTGCCCCGACGCAATTAGTGCGGTTTGTCGGATTGTTTCCCTAGGGTGGTCCCATGGTGCGGCCACTCGGTGAACTGGAGAACGCCGTCATGACCCGGGTGTGGGAGTGGAACCGCCCGGTGACGGTTCGCGAGGTACTGCTCGATCTGCGCGCGGAACGGGAAATCGCGTACACCACCGTGATGACCGTGCTGGACAAGCTGTACAGAAAGGGCTGGCTGCGCCGGGAGCGCGCGGGCCGGGCCTATCGATATGTGCCGGTCTCCTCCCGCGAGGCCTACACCGCGGCACTCATGAACGACGCCTGGGCGACCAGCGACAATCCGGCGGCCGCACTCGTGCACTTCTTCGGGCTGATGACCGGCGAGCAGCGCGCGGCACTGCGGGACGCGCTGCGGGTGGTCGGGCCGGAGCGCGTCGGGGAAGTCGGGGAAGTCGGGGAACCCGGAACCGGTGAGTCCGAACCGCCCACGACGCGATAGCGTCCCGGCATGGAGGTCACCATCCGCCGGGCGCGGACCAGTGATGTGCGGGCCGTTCGGCGGCTCATCGACGGCTACTCGCGGGACGGCATTCTGCTCGACAAGCCCACCGTCACCCTGTTCGAATCGGTCCAGGAGTTCTGGGTGGCCGAGCGCGACGACAGCGGAACGGTGGTCGCCTGCGGCGCGCTGCACGTGATGTGGGAGGACCTCGCCGAGGTGCGCACCCTCGCGGTGGATCCGATCTGCCGCGGCCACGGCATCGGCCACCTGCTGCTGGAGAAGCTGTTGCACACCGCACGCTGGCTGGGCGTCCGTCGGATTTTCTGCTTGACGTTCGAGGTGGCCTTCTTCGCGAAACACGGCTTCATCGAGATCGGCGAAACCAATGATGGTACGACAGACCCGGCGGTCATCGCTACGGAAGTGTATGAAGAACTCCTCCGGTCGTACGACGAAGGCGTGGCCGAGTTCCTCGACCTGGAGCGGGTGAAGCCCAACACCCTGGGCAACTCGCGCATGCTGCTGCACCTCTGAACGGTGCCCCGGGGTGCTTGCCGGGCTTGCCCGAAGAGACCGGGGTTTGTGTTTTCCGAGAAAAGGCGGTTTCCTTTCCCTAAGGCATTGGGTCTGTTAAGCGGAAAGGGAAGCCCGTGGCACAGAGGGTGCAGGTCATTCTTGAAGACGATCTCGACGGCGGTTCGGCGGACGAGACGGTGACGTTCGCCCTCGACGGCGTTGCCTACGAGATCGATCTGAAGTCGGACAACGCGGAGAAGCTGCGTGGTCTGCTGGCTCCGTACGTCGACAAGGGCCGCAAGCAGAGCGGCCGGCTCACCAGCGCCCGTCGCACCGGTGGCCGGGCCGCCGCCCGGGCGGCCTCCGGCGGCGCGGACACCGCGAAGATCCGCACGTGGGCGAAGGAGAACGGCTACAACGTGAACGACCGGGGCCGAGTCCCCAGCAACGTGCGCGAGGCGTACGAGGCGGCCAACGCCTCCTGAGGGCCGTCGAGGCCCCGCTCCCGACGGTCTCCCACCGGTTCAGAGCGGCCCCAACGGGCGATGAGTCCGCCCAACCGCGCGCGCAGCGCTCACGGGGCGTGGAGGCACCCCTCCGCGCCCCGCGGCTGTTCCGGGGTCGTCTTCCGGGACAGGGGTTCCGGGCTGTTCCGGATCGGGGGCCGCTCGCACTGCGGGACACTCACGGGCTGTGCAACGCTGGAGCGGCGGGCCGGTCACGCCGTCCGCCCCGATTGGCCCCACCAGGGTCCGGAGCGCGAGGACCGGCCGACCCGGGACCGTACCGTCCGCGGCGCCGATCAGCAGACTTCTCGCCAGGCGAACAACGCCACCCGGGAAACTGCACGAGAACGGTCCGAATTTCCGGTATGAATGCAGGTGGGACGGGTCCGACCCCGGACCGGAGGTAGGCCGCGAAGCCGGCGAACCAGGCGAGGGCGCCCTTCTCCCCGAGCGGGACCGGGGGCGTGTTCGCCATTGGCGTAGCGGCAAGACGTGCAATGGGCGTACCGGAGGGAACACCGTCTCCCAGCATCAGGTTGGGAAGGGTGTCGGCCGGTCGCGCAGCACGATTCCTCACAACCGTGAGGGAGTACCTCCCTCTCGCCCGCCATCGGGCAGGAGGGGCCCAAAGCCGCGCCGCTGAGCGGGACTAGCATGCGGAAGGACAGGGCGGGGACCGACCCCGAACTGACCGACCGCTCTGAGGAGCGATTAACGATGTTCGAGAGGTTCACCGACCGCGCGCGGCGGGTTGTCGTCCTGGCTCAGGAAGAAGCCCGGATGCTCAACCACAACTACATCGGCACCGAACACATCCTCCTGGGCCTGATCCACGAGGGCGAAGGTGTCGCCGCTAAGGCCCTGGAGAGCCTCGGGATCTCTCTTGAGGCAGTCCGCCAGCAGGTCGAAGAGATCATCGGCCAGGGCCAGCAGGCCCCGTCCGGACACATTCCGTTCACGCCCCGGGCGAAGAAGGTGCTGGAGCTCTCGCTCCGCGAGGCCCTCCAGCTTGGCCACAACTACATCGGCACCGAGCACATCCTGCTCGGCCTGATCCGCGAGGGCGAGGGCGTCGCCGCCCAGGTCCTGGTCAAGCTGGGTGCCGACCTCAACCGGGTGCGCCAGCAGGTGATCCAGCTGCTCTCCGGCTACCAGGGCGGCGGCAAGGAGTCGGCCACGGCCGGCGGGCCCGCCGAGGGGACCCCGTCCACCTCGCTGGTGCTGGACCAGTTCGGCCGTAACCTGACCCAGGCCGCCCGCGAGGCCAAGCTCGACCCGGTGATCGGGCGCGAGAAGGAGATCGAGCGGGTCATGCAGGTGCTGTCCCGCCGCACCAAGAACAACCCCGTGCTGATCGGTGAGCCCGGCGTCGGCAAGACCGCCGTGGTGGAGGGCCTGGCCCAGGCGATCGTCAAGGGCGAGGTCCCCGAGACGCTGAAGGACAAGCAGCTCTACACGCTGGACCTCGGCGCCCTGGTGGCCGGTTCGCGCTACCGCGGTGACTTCGAGGAGCGCCTGAAGAAGGTACTCAAGGAGATCCGCACCCGCGGCGACATCATCCTGTTCATCGACGAGCTGCACACCCTGGTCGGCGCGGGCGCCGCGGAGGGCGCGATCGACGCCGCCAGCATCCTGAAGCCGATGCTGGCCCGTGGCGAGCTGCAGACCATCGGTGCCACCACGCTCGACGAGTACCGCAAGCACCTGGAGAAGGACGCCGCGCTGGAGCGCCGCTTCCAGCCGATCCAGGTCGCCGAGCCGTCGCTGCCGCACACCATCGAGATCCTCAAGGGCCTGCGCGACCGGTACGAGGCGCACCACCGGGTGTCCATCACGGACGCCGCGCTGGTCGCCGCGGCCACCCTGGCCGACCGGTACATCTCGGACCGCTTCCTGCCGGACAAGGCGATCGACCTGATCGACGAGGCCGGTTCCCGGATGCGCATCCGCCGGATGACCGCGCCGCCGGACCTGCGCGAGTTCGACGAGAAGATCGCCGAGGTCCGCCGCGAGAAGGAGAGCGCGATCGACGCGCAGGACTTCGAGAAGGCCGCCTCACTGCGCGACGACGAGAAGCAGCTCCTGAACGCCAAGTCCAAGCGAGAGAAGGAGTGGAAGGCCGGCGACATGGACGTCGTGGCCGAGGTGGACGAGGAGCTCATCGCCGAGGTCCTGGCCACCGCGACCGGCATCCCGGTCTTCAAGCTGACCGAGGAGGAGTCCTCCCGGCTGCTGCGCATGGAGGACGAGCTGCACAAGCGCGTCATCGGCCAGAAGGACGCCATCAAGGCGCTCTCGCAGGCCATCCGACGCACCCGGGCCGGCCTCAAGGACCCGAAGCGTCCCGGTGGTTCGTTCATCTTCGCCGGCCCCTCGGGCGTCGGTAAGACCGAGCTGTCCAAGACGCTGGCGGAGTTCCTCTTCGGCGACGAGGACGCGCTGATCTCCCTCGACATGTCGGAGTTCAGCGAGAAGCACACCGTCTCCCGGCTGTTCGGCTCCCCGCCCGGCTACGTCGGCTACGAGGAGGGCGGCCAGCTCACCGAGAAGGTGCGCCGCAAGCCGTTCTCGGTCGTGCTCTTCGACGAGGTCGAGAAGGCCCACCCGGACATCTTCAACTCGCTGCTGCAGATCCTGGAGGACGGTCGACTGACCGACTCCCAGGGCCGGGTCGTGGACTTCAAGAACACGGTCATCATCATGACCACCAACCTCGGTACCCGGGACATCTCCAAGGGCTTCAACCTGGGCTTCGCGGCCACCGGCGACACCGCCACCGGCTACGAGCGGATGAAGGCCAAGGTCGGCGAGGAGCTCAAGCAGCACTTCCGCCCCGAGTTCCTCAACCGTGTCGACGACATCGTGGTCTTCCACCAGCTGTCCGAGGACGACATCATCCAGATCGTCGACCTCATGATCGACAAGGTGGACGCCCGGCTGAAGGACCGCGACATGGGCCTGGAGCTCAGTGTCGAGGCCAAGAAGCTGCTGGCGAAGCGCGGTTACGACCCGATCCTGGGTGCCCGCCCGCTGCGCCGGACGATCCAGCGCGACATCGAGGACCACCTCTCCGAGAAGATCCTCTTCGGCGAGCTGCGGGCCGGCCACATCGTGGTCGTCGGCGTGGAGGGTGAGGGCAAGGAGGCCAAGTTCACCTTCCGTGGCGAGGAGAAGTCGGCCGTGGCCGACACTCCGGCCGCGGTGGCGGCCGCCGGTCCGGACCTGACCAAGTAAGCGGCGGCAGGCAGGAAGAGGCGCCGGCCCCGACCGTTCCGGTCGGGGCCGGGGGGCCGTTTTGGTCCTCACTCTTTTTCTTCGTCGGGCCGCTCATGGGGGGTCTTGGGGGGGGGGGGTGAGTTTCT
>NZ_JBVHLF010000013.1:48204-57999 GCF_055559155.1 Kitasatospora sp. NPDC024654 | reverse complement strand
GGGGGGGAGAAAAAAATTCCCTCCTCAGGCGAAGTGGAAAGAGGAGGGGGGGGAAGGCAGAAGCGGCGGGGGGCCGAAAAAAAAAAAAAAAACCCCCCCCCCCCCCCCCCCCCCCCCCCCCCCCCCGGCGCCCTTTCGTTCACAGGCCTTTTCGGCTGACCGGGGCCCGGCGGGCGTGTCCTGAGGGCGGCGGGCCAGTTCTCCAGTGCGAGACGTACCCCGCCCCCGATCGGAGTCGCCATGACCACTGCCACCAGCCGCTACCACTGGGACCGCACCCACCCGGGCCTGACCGGGCTGCAGCGGGCGATCGAACCGGTCCGCCAGGAGGTGGTGACCCACCCGGTCTACCGTGAGTTGACCAGCCTCGACCGGGTCCGGGCCTTCCTCGGCAGCCACGTCTACGCGGTCTGGGACTTCATGTCGCTGCTCAAGACCCTGCAGCGGCGGCTGACCTGTGTCGAGGTGCCCTGGGTGCCGACCGGTCCGACCGCCAGCCGGCGGTTGATCAACGAGATCGTGCTGGCCGAGGAGAGCGACGAGCTGGGCGAGGGCTACACCAGCCACTTCGAGCTCTACCTGGCCGGAATGGACCGGGCCGGCGCGGACACCGGGCCGGTCACCGCGTTCCTGGAGCTGCTGCGGGCCGGCACCCCGGTCCGGGAGGCCGCCCGGCGGGCGGACGTACCGCCGGCGGCGGCCGCGTTCATCGGTACCACCTGGGACATCATCGAGCGGGCCCCGGTGCACTGCCAGGCCGCCGCGTTCGCCTTCGGCCGGGAGGACCTCATCCCCGAGATGTTCCACCAGGTGATCGGCATCGACGACACGGAGGACCGGCTGGAGCCGTTCAAGGACTACCTGGCCCGGCACATCGAGGTGGACGGCGAGCAGCACACCCCGATGGCGATGCAGATGCTGATCGACCTGTGCGGCACGGACCAGACCCGCTGGGCCGAGTGCGCCAGCACCGTGCGGACCGCGCTGCGGGCCCGGGCGGAGCTGTGGGACGCGATCCTCGCGGAGCTGCCGGTCTGCGTGCGCTCCTGAGCGCACGAGCCGGCCCTCAGCGGCGGTCGAGGCTCTGGCGGACGGTCACGGTGAGCGGGTGGCCCGGGCTGAGGTGGGCCTCACAGAGGGCGAGGGTCTGACCGGCCAGCGCGGCGGCCTGGCGCTGGTCGCCGGCCGCCCAGTAGGCCTCGGCCAGTTCGTGCCGGGTGCGCAGGGTGTCCGGGTGGGCCTCACCGAGCAGGCTCCAGCGGTCCCACAGGACCTGCTTCAGCAGCTGCGCGGCGGCCCCCGGCTCGCCCGTCCGGCGGCGGGCCGCCCCCAGCTCGTGCCGCAGCGCCAGCGGCTCCGGGTGCTGGTCGCCGAGCACGCCGCGGGCCCGGTCCAGGGCGGAGCCGAGCAGGGCCAGCCCGAGCCCGTGGTCGCCCTGGCCGAGGTAGCCGACGGCCAGGTGCCGGTGGGCGGCGAAGGTGGCCGGGTGGTCCTCGCCGAGCACCCGGGTCCGGGCCAGCTGGACGGTCTCCAGCAGCGGCACCGCCCGGTACAGGTCGCCGGCCTCGGCGTAGGCGTTGGCGAGCCGGAGGCTGACGGTGAGAGTGGCCGGGTAGTCCTCGCCGAGCGCGCGGGCGGCGTCGGCCTGGAGCTGCTCCAGCACGGCGATGGCCCGCGCCAGGTCGCCCGCCTCGGCGAAGGCGGCGGCCAGGTCGGTGCGGATGACCACGGTCTCCGGGTCGTCCTCGCCGAGTGCCCGCTCGGCGTCCATCAGCAGCCACTCGAACATGGTGATCGCCCGGGCCAGCGCACCGGCGTCGCGCAGCGCGGCGGCCAGGCCGCCGCGGGCGGCCAGCGCGTGCCGGCTGTCCGGGCCGAACAGGGTCTCCGCCTCCTCCCGCAGCTGCTCGAAGAGCGGGATCGCCCGGGAGACCGCCCCGGCCTGCAGATAGGCGTTGCCGAGCCGGCTACGGATCAGCAGCAGGTCGGCCGGCCCGGCCCACTCCTCGGCGTCGCCGAGCAGCCGCTCGTAGCGCGGGACGGCGCCGGAGAGCGCGCCGAGCTCCAGGTAGGCGTCGGCCAGCCGGAGCCGGGGCGCGAAGGTGTCCGGGTGGCCCTCGCCCATCACCTGCTCGGAGAGCGTGACCAGCTGCTCCAGCGCCGGGATCGCCCGGTCCAGGTCGCCGGCCTGCTGGTAGGCGCGGGCCAGGATCTCCCGGGAGGCCAGCGCCGAGGGTTCGTCACCGTCGGCCACCCGGCCAGTGTTCTCGGCGAGCTCGGCGAGCCGGGCCAGCGCCTGCTCACCGCCCATCTTCTCCAGCAGCCGGCAGACCAGCCAGAGCGGCAGGTCGCTGTCCGGGGTGAGCAGCGGCAGCAGGTCCTCGCCGATCGCGTAGAGGCAGTGCCACTCCCGGTCCTCGTAGGCCTGCGCGGCCTCCACCGGGAAGAGCCGCAGCAACGGGCGGAGCCGGCCCAGCACCTCGTCCGTCACCTCGGCGTCGAGCACCGAGGCGTACGGCAGGCAGGTGGCGGCGACCAGCCGGATCCAGCGGGCCTCGCGCGGGTCGGCGGACTCGTCCGCGACCGCCAGCACCCGCAGCAGCAACACCGCCCGGTCGCGGCGCGAGCAGTGGCCGACCGCCATCCGGACCACGTCCGCCCAGGTCTCGTCGCCGGAGCGGCGGGCGAGCATGCCGAAGTCCCGGTCCTGGACGAACTCCCGTGCGGCCAGGTAGTCCTGGAAGGTGCGATGGACGAACTCGAAGGTCTCGGTGCTGGTTTCGGCGAGCAGGCCGGTGCGTTCCAGCAGCTGGCGGTAGACCTGTTCGGCGTCCAGGCGGCGGCGCGCGGGCAGGCTGGGCAGCACCCGGTCGATCTGCCGTAGCGCGTCCGAACGACCGCCCTCGTGCTGGCCGTTGGTGACCAGCCAGGCCGCCACCCGTTGCAGCGCGGCGAGTTGCTCCTCGCGGCCGAGCTGCTGCTCGGCGGGCACGACCACCACCCGGCGCTGCTTGTCGCGCCGGACCAGCAGCATGTCCAGCGCCGACTCGTAGACCTCCATCTTGCGGTGCGGCAGCGCGCCCTCCCACTCCCGGTGCAGCGCGCAGATCATCGCGCAGAGCAGCGGGCTGTCGGTCAGCGCGGCCAGCTCCGGGGAACGGTCCAGGGTGCGCAGCAGGGTGCTCCTCATCTCCCGGAAGCGCAGCTCCTGGGCGGACCGCTCGGCCTCGGTCGGCTCGTCGACGTCGGCCAGTTCGGCGGCCAGCGCGGCCTGGTGCCAGCGTTCGATGAGCAGCGTGCGGTCCCACTCGTTCATCGGGCAGAGCAGCAGCTCGTCGAAGCGCAGGTGGCGCAGCCAGCGGGCCGGCACGGCCGAGGGGCGGACGGTGACCAGGGTGAAGACCCGCGGGTAGTCGTCGAGCAGCTCGGCCAGCCAGAGCTCGGCCTCCTCCCGGTGCTGCCGCGGCACCTCGTCCAGTCCGTCCACCAGCAGCACGGCGCGGCCGCTCTCGAAGAGCCGCTCGGCCCAGCCGTGCGGCTGCCCGTCGGCCACCCGGCTGCGGTCCATGGCGAGGAACTCGGCCGGCCGCGGGCTCAGGTTGCGCAACTGGAGCATGGTGCGCAGGCGCAGGAAGAACGGCACCCGGTGGTTGAGCTCGGCGAGTTCACCGGCGAAGCCGCCGGAGACGGCGGTGACCGCGAGCCACTGCAGCAGGGTGGTCTTGCCGGAGCCCGCCTGGCCGCGCAGCAGCACCCGGCGGCGGCCCTTGAGCATGCCCTCCACCCGGCGGCGCTGCGCCGGGCGGCCGAGCAGGGCGGTGGTGCCGGTCGCCGCGGTGTGGCACGACTGCGCCGGGTCGGCGTCGGCGGCCGGGACCGCCTCCAGGCTGAGGTAGGCGGTGTCCAGGTTCCAGGGGCGGGACATCGGCAGGCCGAAGATCTTCAGCCGGCCGTGCTCGCGGCGGATCGAGCGGGCGTAGGCCTCCTCGAACTCGGCGTCGGCTCGCTCGCGCGGCGAGATGCCGCGCGGTCGGACCGGGGCGCCGAGGTGCCGGGCGAGCAGGTCGGCGAAGTCCGGGTCGGCGAGCAGCGGGGCGAGCGGGACCAGGCCGAGCTGGGAGTGGTGCCAGACGCCGGGGGCCAGGTCCGCGGTGGCCAGGCCGAGCAGCAGGCCGTTGAAGACCACCGGGGCGCCGGACATGCCTGACCACGGGGACGCGGCGCCGGGGACCGGGCCGGGCGGCTGGTGCTGGGTGGTGAGCACGTGCCGGCCGGTGCCCAGGCCGCTGGCCGGGGCCAGGGTGCCGACCAGCTGGTGGCTGCGCAGCACCGTGCCGTCCTCGCGGCCGGCCGCCGGGTAGCCGGTGGCGTGGCAGAGCGGGACCGGCTCGGTGCTGTCCAGTCGGCCCCAGCCGAGCGGTTCGAGGCGGCGGACGGTGCCGGGGCGGACCAGGTCGGCGGTGGCCAGCAGCAGCGCCACGTCGGCACCGGCGGCGAGCTCGGCACCGGGCGGCTCCCCCGGCGCGGGCGGGTCGGCGCGCCAGAGCACGGTGCAGCGCACCCAGCCCCGGCCGCCGGGTACGGCGGCCTCGACGGGTACGGCGGCCTCGGCCGGCGTGGGCGGCAGCAGGTGGGCGGCGGTGAGGATGAGCCGGGGCGTGAGCAGCACGCCGCTGCCCTGCGCGGCGGCCCGGACGGCGGCGGCCCGCGGTGCGGGCAGGCTCAATGGAAGCCCTCGCGGCTGCCGAGGTCGGGGTTGCCGACCAGCGGGCTGTCGCCGGTGACGAAGTCCTTCGGGGTGAGCGTGACGGTCACCCGGTGGGCCCGGGTCCGGCCGGCCGAGGCCTCCGCGTCGGCCGACAGCACCCAGGCCCGCACTCCGCCGGAGAGCTTGCCGTCCCGGCGCAGCTCGACCCCGAACTCCAGCTCCACCGGGCCGACCTCGAACTGGATCCGGTGGCCGGCACCCCGCTCGGCGGCGGCCGCCAGCTGCTGCCGGACGGCCTCGATGGCGTCGGCCAGTTCGATGTCCGGGACGTGCTCGTTCACGGGCTCCCCCAGGGTGATCCACGCGGTCGACTCGTTCCGACAGTAGTGCAGCCTTTTCGGCCGGGAGGGCCAAATATCAAGGCCGCGTGGGAAGTCGGGCCAGGAAGTCGACGGCGGACCGCCTGACGTCCTCCACCTGCCACTCCAACGCGGGTGCCAGGACACTGAGTTCGGTGACCGCCAGCCCCGGCAGCGGACCGTCCGACCAGGTGCCGAACAGGCCGTCGCCGCTCTCGGCGGCGTGCCGCAGCCCGGCCTCGTTCAACTCCCGCGCCGGGTACGGGAGCCAGAGTTGGAACTGGTGGGTGTGCGGCGGGTCCGGATGCAGCCGGGCCCCCGGGACGCCGTGCAGCGCCTGCCGCAGACCGTCCGCCACCACCCGGGCGTGCGCCAGATAGCCGGGCAGCCGGGGCAGTTCGCGGTCCAGCCCGGCGAGCGCGGCCAGCACGGTGGGCCACTGCTGGTAGACCAGACCGCCGTAGCGGTGCCGCCAGGCCCTGGCGTCCCGCACCAGGCCGGCCGGTCCGGCCAGCGCGGCGCCGCTCAGGCCGCCCAGCGCCTTGTAGAACGAGACGTACACCGAGTCGCCGAGCGCGGCGAGTTCGGGCAGCGGACGGGCGTAGTGGGCCGCGGACTCCCAGAGCCGGGCGCCGTCCAGGTGGACCACCGCCCGCCGCTCGTCCCGGGCCACGGTCACCGCGGCCACCAGTTCCGGCCACTCGGGCAGCACGAACCCGGCCTCGCGCAGCGGGAGTTCGAGCAAAAGGATGCCGAACTCCTCGTCGAAGTCGCGCAGTTCGGCAGCGGTCGGTAGCCGGAGGGCGGTGGTGGGCCAGACGCCGTGCAGACCCGACAGCCGTTGGTAGGCGCGGCGCTCGTGGGTCTCGAGGTGGGCCAGCGGGTGGGTGGCGACCACGCGGGTGCCGCGGCGGCGGGCCCAGCAGCGCAGCGCGACCTGCTGAGCCATCGTGCCGGTGGGGAAGAAGAGCGCGGCGGGCTTGCCGAGCAGCTCGGCCACGCGGCGCTCCAGGGTCGCCACGATGCCGTCGCCGTAGAAGTCGGGGCGCTCGGCCGGGCCGGCCAGCGCGGCCGCGTCGGCGGTCAGCTCCGCGAGCCGTTCCCGCGGGGTCTCCGGCCGCCGCCCGGAGAGGATCCGCCGGCAGTCGCGCCAGAGCGCGAAGCGCTGGGCGCCGGCAGCAGCCGTCTGCTCATAGCTCATCCCCTGATGGTCCCTCAGGAGTGGCGGAATGTCGTCGGTCGCGCCGAAGGCTTTCTGCACCGCGCGGCACGCCTTGGGGGTGGCACTGGTCACAGGCCGGGAGGCCGGCACGACCGGCGGTAGGAGGCGGGGGACGGCCGGCGACGGCGGTGTGGTGGGTCCGGCGGCGCCACTACTGGACGGCGTAGTAGAGCGTCCGATTTCGATCCGGCCCGATCCGCCGCTACACCTGAAGGGTCCCCCGCCGAGCGGGCCCACTCGAAACATCCCCGAACCCGCTGCGAGGTCGAGTCCACCGTGCCGGCCGTGCCATCCCCACCGTCCGGGTACCGGCGGTTCGACCTGTCCGCCGCCTTCCGCGGCTCGTACCGGCGGACGGCCCTCACCGCGACCGCCGGCGCCGCCCTGCTGGCCGGCGCGCTACTGGCGGCGATCCCGGGCGGCCACGGCGCGGTTCCGGTGGCCGCGTCCGCCGCCACGCACGACGAGCCGCACGTCCCGGAGGCGGCCGACCGACCCGCCGAGCCGCCGGCCCCGCCCGCGCCGGACTGGTCCGCCCCGGTCCCCGGCGCGCCGATCAGCAACCCGTACGGCAGGCCGAACCGGGCCTGCGCGGCGGGCTACCACACCGGCGTGGACTTCGCGGTCGCCCCCGGCACGCCCGTGCTCGCGGTCGGCGACGCGACGGTGGTCTCGGCCTTCTACGACGGCGCCTACGGCAAGGAGGTCGTGCTGCGGCTCGCCGACGGCCGGTTCGCCCAGTACGCGCACCTCTCCGCGCTGGAGGTCACCGCCGGGGAGCGGGTGACGGCCGGCCAGCGGATCGGCGCCTCCGGCAGCACCGGCAACTCCACCGGTCCGCACCTGCACTTCGAGATCCGCACCAGCAACAGCTACGGCAAGGTCACCGACCCGGTGCACTACCTGTCAGAGCGCGGCGTCTCGGACTTCTGAGCCGGCACCGTTCCGGGCCGGTCCGCCGGGCCGACCCGCCCGGCGATCTCCAGCGCGACGGTGAGCGCCGCGTTCATCGCCTCGTTCATCGCGCTCTCCGGCACCGGCGCGCCGCCGCACCGCTCGTTCTCCCGGCCCGCGGTCTCCGTGGAGTCGTGCTTGAGCAGGAAGAACGCCGTGTTGACCGAGAAGAGCGCCATGGTGGCCCGCAACCGGTCGTCGAAGGAGGCCTGCGGTCCGTGCACCAGCTGGATCATCCGGATCATCCGGTCCTTGAACGCCAGCCCGGCCGCGGAGTCCCGCAGCGCCGGCTGGTTCTCGTGGAAGAACCGGAGCAGCGGGGCCCGCTCGGCCATCCCGGCCGCGAACCGGCGGACCAGTTCGTCGCGCACCTTCGGTGACCACGGGTGCTGCTCGCCCCAGGCGATGGCCTCGTCGATCGGTGCCGCCATGCTGTCCACGATGCCGTGGACGATGTCGTCCTTGGTCTTGAAGTGGTAGTACAGGGCGGCCTTGGTCACACCCAGCCGGTCGGCGATCTCGCGCAGCGAGGTCTTCTCGTAGCCCTGCTCCGCGAAGAGGTCCAGCGCGACCGCGATGATGCGTGCCCGCGTGTCACTGCGAGGGTGCTGCGACGTACTCATGGCTTCACGGCCTGCCTTGGTAGAGCTTCGGAGTGCGGGCATGGAGGCCCACGGACGACCCTCCGGCCACGGACCCCACCCGGGGCATTCTCCCTGCCCAGGGCGGTACTTCCGAAACCGGCTTGACGCCTGGCTTACGCAGACCTTACCGTGCCAACGGACGAATAACTAGCCGGTCGGCAAGTAAGCACCCGGCCCAAGGGGGCCGCTGAGCCGCGGACCGCACGCTTCCGGGAGACGCACCATGTCACAACAGCAGGTCGATGCGACCGCGGAGAACCCGCCGGGCGCAGTCGGGGGGCCGGCCGGCACCCAGGAGCAGGTACCGCACCGCTCACCGCGGGAGATCCGACTGGTGATGGTCGGACTGGTCATCGCGATGCTGCTCGCCATGCTCGACAACCTGATCGTCGGCACCGCCATGCCGACCATCGTCGGTGACCTGAAGGGGGCCAACCACCTCTCCTGGGTGGTCACCTCCTACACCCTCGCCTCCGCCGCGGCCACCCCGATCTGGGGCAAGCTCGGCGATCTGGTGGGCCGCAAGGGCACCTTCCTCACCTCGATCGTGATCTTCCTGGTCGGCTCGGCGCTGTCCGGCCTCTCGCAGAACATGAACGAGATGATCGCCTTCCGCGCCCTGCAGGGCCTGGGCGCCGGCGGTCTGATGGTCGGCGTGATGTCGATCATGGGCGCGCTGGTCGCGCCGCGCGACCGCGGCAAGTACCAGGGCATGTTCGCCGCCGTGATGGCGGTGGCCACCGTGGGCGGCCCGCTGATCGGCGGCTTCATCACCGACCACTTCAGCTGGCACTGGATCTTCTACATCAACCTGCCGCTGGGCATCGTCGCGCTCGCCGTGGTGACGGTGACCCTGCACCTGCCCAAGGTCCGCTCCAACGCCCGGATCGACTACCTCGGCGCGCTGCTGCTCACCATCGGCATCACCTCGCTGGTCCTGATGACCACCTGGGGCGGCACCCAGTACGCGTGGAGCTCCAAGCACGTCATCGGCCTGATCGTGCTCTCGGTCGCCGCGCTGCTCGGCTTCTGCTACGTCGAGCAGCGGGTCAAGGAACCGATGCTGCCGCTCAGCCTGTTCCGCAACCGCGACTTCTCGATGGTCTCGATCATCGGCTTCATCGTCGGTTTCGTGATGTTCGGCGCGGTCACCTTCCTGCCGCAGTACCAGCAGATCGTGCAGGGCGCCTCGGCGACCAACTCCGGCCTGTTGCTGATGCCGATGATGCTCGGCCTGCTGGTGGTCTCGCTGGTGGTCGGGCAGGTCGTCACCCGGACCGGCAGGTACCGGATCTTCCCGATGATCGGGACCGTGGTGATGACCGGCGGCTCGCTGCTGCTCGCCAGCCTGGGCACCGAGACCAGCCGCACCACCTCGGCGCTGTACATGCTGGTGCTCGGCGCCGGCATGGGCTTCCTGATGCAGATCACCATGCTGGTGGCGCAGAACAGCGTGCAGCTCAAGGACATGGGCGTGGCCAGCTCGACCGCGACGCTGTTCCGCACCATCGGCGGCTCGTTCGGTGTGGCGCTGTTCGGCTCGCTCTACACCAACCGGATCACCTCGACGCTGTCCGCGCGGATGCACGGCGCCCCCGGGCTGTCGGGCAGCAGCACCGAGCAGCTCACCCCGGAGCGGCTGCGGACCATGCCGCCGGCGGCGCAGGACGCGTTCCACCACGCGGTGACGAACGGCATCCACACGGTGTTCGTGTGGGGCGCGGGGGTCACCGTGCTGGCGATCGTGGCGTCGCTCTTCCTGCGCGAGATCCCGCTGCGTGGCGGTGCCCAGCAGAAGGAGAGCGCCCTGGAGGCGGCGGCGATCTGAGTCGCGGCCCCCTCGCGGGGGTGGCGCGTCGCGAACCCGAACCGGCCCGGACCGGACGCCAGATGGCGTCCGGTCCGGGC
>NZ_JBVHLF010000013.1:0-48194 GCF_055559155.1 Kitasatospora sp. NPDC024654 | reverse complement strand
GGACTCCCCGACCCCTGGAGGGTGGCGAGCAACACCCACACCACCACACAAAGACCCCCCCCCCCCCCCCCCCCCCCCCCGCCCCGGTTCGGGTTCGGGCGGGCCCAGCGCGGGGGCGGCGGGGAGACGGCTGGGGGCCGCGCAGCCGTGGCGGGTCAGCGCGGGAGGCGGTAGACGCCCGGGGCGACCGGTTCCACCAGGCCGTCGGCGACCAGGCCGTCCAGGGCGCGGGCACGCTGGATCGGCTCGGGCCAGACGGCGTCCAGGCGGTGCTGGGGGACCTCGCCGTGCGCCTCGCGCAGGACGGCGAGCAGCTTGCCGCGCACCTGGCGGTCCGTCCCCTCGTACGTCTGGCCGCGCCGGGCCGGCCCCTGGTACGGCGGGCAGCCGGCCCGCTGCCAGGCGCAGCGGCTGCGCAGCGGGCAGCCGCCGCACTCCGGGCCCCGGGCGGTGCAGACCAGCGCGCCCAGCTCCATCACGCCGACCGCCCAGGTCGCGGCGGTCTCCGGGTCGTCCGGGAGCAGCTCGCCGGCCGTCCGGCGCTCGGCGGCGGTGGTCGCCTGCGCCGGGTACTCGACGCCGCTGACCGCCCGCGCGAAGACCCGCCGGACGTTGGTGTCCAGCACCGCGTGCCGCTGCCGGAAGGCGAACGAGGCCACCGCGGCCGCCGTGTACTCGCCGACCCCGGGCAGCGCGAGCAACTCGGCGTGGTCGGTCGGGACCAGGCCGCCGTGCTGCTCGGTGATCGCGGTCGCGGCGGCGTGCAGGCGCAGCGCGCGACGCGGGTAGCCGAGCCGTCCCCACATCCGGACCGCCTCGCCGGGCGCGTCGGCGGCCAGCTCGGCCGGGGTGGGCCAGCGCTCCAGCCAGCTCGTGTAGGCCGGCAGCACGCGCTTGACCGGGGTCTGCTGGAGCATGAACTCGCTCACCATGACCGCCCACGGCGAGGCCCCGGGGGCCCGCCAGGGCAGGTCGCGGGCGTTCTCCCGGTACCAGTCGAGGACGATCGAGTGCAGCACCGGAGCGGGGACGCGCCCGGTGCCGGCGGCGGGGGTGTCTGTGGTGGTCGGCATGGCGCTTCCGATCCTCGCACAGTCCGCGAACGGCCGGGCCGCTCGGCCGGGCTCCACCGAACGGCGGAACCACGCACCGAAGGGCGGCACAACGCTCGCCCCGACGGAGCAAATGGCACATCATGTGAACGATCAGGTTCCGAGACCGGTGTTGGTGCGTCGAGCGGTGCTCCGCCTCTCGTAGAGTTTGATCGTGCCTTCTCTGCGTCAGCCCGTCGGACCGCTGCCCGCCTCGATCTACTGGCGGCGGCGCCTTGTCGTGCTCGCCGCGCTCGCGCTGGTGGTGATCGTGGCGCTGTGGTTGACGGTCGGTCAGGGCGGCGGCAAGCAGAACGTCAGGAGCGCGTCGCCGGCCCCGACCCCGACCGCCGTCAGCTCGATCACGCCCGGCGCGACTCCGACCGGCCCGGCGATCAGCACGGTGCCCGGCGGCTCCACCGGTTCGAGCGGTGGCGGTTCGGGCAGCGGGAGTTCGGGCGGCGGCGCCGGCGGGAGCACGGCGGCCGGTGACGACTCCGGTGGAACCGTCGGCTCGGGCGACACCGGCGGTGGTTCGGCTGGTGGCGGCAACAGCGCCGGCGGTGGCGGCGGTTCGGGCAGCGGCAGCGGCACCCCGCCGATCAACACCGGCACGGTCCTGGCGCTCCCGGTCTGCACCGCCTCGCAGCTCACCCTGGAGCTGGCCGGCACCCAGACCTCCTACCAGCCCGACCAGAAGCCGACCTTCGAGCTGAAGGTCCGCAACGCCTCCGGCACGCCCTGCCGGGTCGACCTGAGCCAGGCCGCCTCCGCGATCACCGTCAACTCGGCCGGCGGGCAACGGATCTGGTCCTCGGCGGACTGCGTGACCGACAAGCAGAGCCGCTGGGTGGAGGTCTCGCCCGCCACCGCGCTGACCGAGACCTTCGTCTGGGACCGCAGCCGCAGCAAGCCGCAGTGCGCGACCCCCTCGGACACCACCCCGGCACCGGACGGCAACTACCTGGTGCAGGCCGAGCTCACCGGCCCGGCCGGTGGGCCGGTGCCCGCCCGGACCTCCACCAACCTGGCGGGCTGAGGCACAACCACCGCCCGCACCGCTCGAGTTCGGGCAAAGCCCGTCAGACGTAGCGCTCCAGGATGGACGACTCGGCGAGCCGGGAGAGCCCTTCGCGGACCGAACGGGCCCGGGTCTCGCCGACCCCCTCGACCGCCTGCAGGTCGTCGATGCTGGCCGCGAGCAGCTTCTGCAGGCCGCCGAAGTGCTCGACCAGCCGCTCGATCACCGTGTTGGGCAGCCTCGGCACCTTGGCCAGCAACCGGTAGCCGCGCGGCGAGACCGCCGCGTCCAGCGACTCCGGCGAGCCCGAGTAACCGAGCGCCTTGGCCACCGTCTGCAGGTCGAGCAGCTCGGCGTGGGTGAGTGCCTCCAGGTCGGCGAGCACCTCCGACACCGTCCGACCGCGCTTGGCGGCCCGCTCGGGGAAGTAGTCCCGGGCGACCAGCTCGCGCTCCGGCTCGACGCCCGCGATCAGCTCGTCCAGCTGGAGCGAGAGCAGCCGGCCGTCGGTGCCCAGCTCCAGCACGTAGCCGGCGATCTCGGCCGCGATCAGCCGGACCATCTCCAGCCGCTGGGCGACCGCGGTGACGTCCCGGACGGTCACCAGGTCCTCGATCTCCAGCGCGGAGAGCGTGCCGGCCACCTCGTCCAGCCGGAGCTTGTAGCGCTCCAGGGTGGCCAGCGCCTGGTTGGCGCGGGAGAGCACGGTGGTGGAGTCCTCCAGCACCCGGCGGGTGCCGTTCACGTACATGGCGATCAGCCGCATCGAGTGCGAGACCGCGACCACCGGGAAGCCGGTCTGCCGGTTCACCCGCTCGGCGGTGCGGTGGCGGGTGCCGGTCTCGTCGGTGGGGATCGAGGCGTCCGGCATCAGGTGCACCCCGGCCCGGACGATCTTGGTGATGTCCTTGTCGAGCACCACCGCGCCGTCCAGCTTGCACAGCTCGCGCAGCCGCGTCGCGGTGAACTCGACGTCCAGCACGAAACCGCCGGTGCACACCGACTCGACGGTCTTGTCGAACCCCAGCACGATCAGGCCGCCGGTGTTGGCCCGCAGCACCCGCTCCAAGCCGTCGCGCAGCGGCGTCCCGGGGGCGATGGCCATCAGGGAGGCGCGCAGCAGGGCCTCCTCGCGGGGGGACTTCTCCGCCCGGTCGCTCGCTGCCACGTGACTCCTCCGGCCGGCCCGGTCCGCCTCCGCGGGGGTTTCCGGTCCCTCGTTCGCTACTGCCCGATCAGGTACCGGACAGGCAGAGTCTACGGTGCGGGCGCGGTGACGGGGCCTCGGTCAGCCCAGTTCGTCGGAGTCGAGCGGCTCCCAGCCGGCCATCAGCTCGTCCGGGTAGGCGGCCGGCGCGGGCACCGCGGCGGGCACCGGCGCAGGGGTGCGGGACTCGGTCCGGGGCTTGGCGGCGGTCCGGCGGCGACCCGGGATCGCCCGCAGCGCCTCGCCGATGTCGGCCACCTCGACCACCTTCATGCCCGGCGGCACCTTGCCCGGGTCCGGCGGGACCAGGGCGTGGGTGAAGCCCAGCCGGTGGGCCTCGGCCAGCCGCCGCTGCACGCCCGTCACCCGGCGAACCTCACCGGCCAGGCCGACCTCGCCGATCGCCACCAGGTTGCTGGGCAGCGGGGTGTCCGACGAGGAGGAGGCGACGGCCAGCGCGACCGCCAGGTCGGCGGAGGGCTCGGTCAGCTTCACCCCGCCGACGGTGGCGGTGTAGATGTCCTGCTTGCCGAGCTTGACCCCGCCGTGCCGCTCCACGACCGCCAGGATCATCGCGATCCGCGGTGACTCCAGGCCGGAGGTGGTGCGCCGCGGCGAGGGGATCTGCGAATCCACCATCAGCGCCTGCACCTCGGCGACCAGCGGCCGGCGGCCCTCCAGGGTGACGGTCAGGCAGGTGCCGGGGACCGGCCTGTCACGGCGGGTCAGGAAGAGGCCGGACGGGTCGGCCAGGCCGGCGATGCCCTCGTCGTGCAACTCGAAGCAGCCGACCTCGTCGGTCGCGCCGTAGCGGTTCTTGATGCCGCGGATGATCCGCAGCCGGGCGTGCCGGTCGCCCTCGAAGCTCAGCACCACGTCGACCAGGTGCTCCAGCAGACGGGGGCCGGCGATCGAGCCGTCCTTGGTGACGTGGCCGACCAGCAGGGTGGCCATGCCGCGGTCCTTGGAGGCGCGGATCAGCGCGCCGGCCACCTCGCGGACCTGGGCCGGGCCGCCGGGCGCGCCGTCCAGCTCGGCGGAGGCGATGGTCTGCACCGAGTCCAGGATCAGCAGGCCGGGGTTGACCTGCTCGATGTGGCCGAGCACCGCGCCGAGGTCGGACTCGGCGGCGAGGTAGAGGTGGTCGGAGAGCGCGTTGATCCGGTCGGCGCGCAACCGGACCTGGCCGGCCGACTCCTCCCCGGTGACGTAGAGCGTACGGTGCTGGGAGGTGGCGGCCTTGGCGGCGACGTCCAGCAGCAGGGTGGACTTGCCGACGCCGGGTTCGCCGGCCAGCAGCACCACCGCGCCCGGCACCAGGCCACCGCCGAGCACCCGGTCCAACTCGCTGACGCCGGTCGAGCGGGCGGTCGCCACCTGGCCGTCGACCTGGGCGATCGGGCGGGCCGGCGCGCTGACCGGACCGGCCGCGGTGGTCCGGATCGGGACGGCGCCGTACTCCTCGACCGTGCCCCAGGCGTTGCACTCCGGGCAGCGGCCGACCCACTTGGGGAGCTGGTTGCCGCACTCCGTGCAGCGGTAGGCCGGGCGGGGCTTGGCGGTGGTCTTCGAGGTACGGGCTGCCATGGGGCCACCGTAGCGGGTGGGTCGGACAGTCCGTTGTCAGGCAGTGGGCGGTGTTGTTACCCGAAAGGAGGACAAGCCGCACCTTCCGCCCGGCCTACTCGCCGGTCCTCCCTACCGTCGGACGGGTGACCCCCCGTACCCACCCCCACGAACGGGCCGCGACCGACCCGCCGGCCGACGCGGTCCTGCCCGCCTTCGAGCAGCTGGCGGACGGCCTGTTCACCTACTGCCTCTCGGCGCTCTGCGCGCACGACCCGGCGGTGGCCGCGGTGCGCGAGGTGCGCGCGCTGGCGCTGGCCAACCGGGACCGGCTGGCCGACCCCGGGCTGCTCCGGGCCTGGCTGTACTCGCTGGCCCGGTACACCGTGCTCGGCCGGCTCGCCCCCGCCGGCGACACACCCGCCGGCGACAGACCTGACAGCGACACACCGGCCGACCGCGCTCCCGACGCGAAGGCGTGCCCCTCCCCCGCCGAGGCGGCCCGGCGGCAGCGCGAGCTGACCGAGCTGACCTGGCCCGAGGCGGCCGGGACGACGGCCGAGCAGCGCGAGGCGCTGGAGCTGGCGGTCCGGCACGGGTTGACCCCGCTGGAGGTCGCCGCGGTGCTCGGCCTCGACGACGCGGCGGCCCGCCAACTGCTCGCCGCGGGCGCCGCCGAGCTGACCCGGACCCGGACCGCGCTGCTGGTGCTGCGCGACGGCAGCTGTCCGGAGCTGACCCGGCTCGGCGGCGCCGGGACCGAGCACTGGCGGGCCCGGGTGCTCGGCCCGGCGCTGCGCCGGGAGCTGCTGCGGCACGTCACCCGATGCCCGACCTGTCGCGGGACGGCCGAGCGGGTGGCCAGCGAGCTGGGCGACGGCCTGACCGGCCCGGACGGCCCGACCCTGCTGCCCGCGCCGGTGGCGGTCCGGCTCGACGCCGATGCCGAGGGCACGGACGGCTGGTCCGGTCACGTGCCGCCGCCGCGCCGGGGCCGTTCCCCCGGGGTCGCCTTCCTGACCGGCGCGGCGGCCGGCCGGCGGGCGGCCGCGAGCCACGCCACCGTGCCCGCGCCGGCCGGCCGCACCGCGCTCCACTTCGACCGCCGGGGCTTCCCCCGGCACCGCGCGCCGGGCTTCCTGGACCGCCACCGGGCCGGCGGCGACCTGCACGAGCGGGCCGTCCTGGTCCGTCAGCGCACCGTCACCACCGGGGTGCTGGCGGCGGTGCTGGCCGCGCCGCTGGGCGCGTTCTGGCTGGCCCACCGGGACGGCACCGGGTCCGACCCCGCGGCCACGGTCTCCTCGGTCCGGGTGGACGACGACCCGGCGGGCGGCCCGGTCGGTGGGCCGACCACCGCCGGGCCGGGGGCCGGCCCGCTCCCCGCGCCCGGCAGTGGCGGCGCGGCCCCGGCGCGAGCGCTGGTCAGCCGCGGCGGAACGGTCGGACCGGGTGGCACGCTCACCGCGGCACTGGTCGGGCGGACATCCGCAGAAACGTTGCTGCCGCCGGTACAGGGGGCGGCGGTACCGGTGCCGGCGCTCGGCGCCGTCCCGCTCAGCAGCCCGGTGCTACGGCCGGCGCCGGTCCCGCCGCCCCCCGCCGGCGCCCAACTGACCGTCCAGGCCGCGCCCTACGGCAACCGGACGGTGATCACCCTGGTCGACAGCGGGAACGCCCCGATCGACTGGGAGGCCGTGCCGAGCTGCGACTGGCTCCGGCTCAGCCGCGACTCCGGCACGCTGGCGCCCGGTCAGCGGATCACCGTGACGGTGACCGTCGACGAGGACCGCGCGCCACAGACTCAGTGGACCGCCCAGATCTCGCTGCCCCCGTCCGAGGCGGTGGTGACGCTGGCCGGCGGGCCGACCGAGCAGCCCACGCCGCCCACGGCCGCCCCCTCCTCGCCGGTGACCTCGAACCCGAGCGCCAGCGCGAACCCGAGCGGCAGCGCCAGCAGCACGCCCTCGGTGTCGCCCAGCTCCGGCAGCAGCGCCAGCAGCGCGCCGAGCAACAGCGTGAGCCCGAGCGCCAGCCCGACGTCCGGGACATCGGGCGTCCCGTCCGCCCGCCCGTCCAGCACGCCCTCCGAGCTGCCGCCCAGCCCCGCTCCGACCTCCACCACGTCCCACTCCTCCTCGCCGGCCCGCTGACACCGCTGACCCGACCTTTCCTGCCCGCTCCTCCCTCTATGACTCCCTCGGCGAGCAGGTCGTTTCGCCGAAAAGATGAGATTTGCCCTGGGATTCCCAGGTGTTCGGCTGGGTCACGCCGGCCGTCTGCCCGGCCGTCAGCTCAGCCGTCCCCGGGCAGGACGGGGTGCGCGACGCCGTGTTCGATGCCGTGCTCGGCCCGGTGCAGCACCCGGCGGGTACCGAGGTGTCCCTCCGGCTGGCCCTCCGGCACGCCGCCGTGACCGGGATCCTCGCCCGGCTCGTGCCGCGGGTGGATGGGCGGGAGCCGGTAGGAACCGTCCAGCACGGCGTCACCCGGCTGGTAGAGCCGGATCGTCGCGCGGAAGGCGCCGGCGGGGGTGGGCAGCCAGTTGGCCGCCCGATCCGGGTCGGCCGGCCGGGTGTGCTGGAGCCGGAGGACCAGAGAGCCGTCCTCGCCGTGCACCAGCCCGGGGGTGTGGTCGCCGATGCTGTAGCGGTCGATCGGGTTGGCGGCCAGCTTCAACTCCGGCAGGGTGTAGACGGTGAGCGACCAGAAGGCGTTGACCGGCGGCGCGTTGTCGAACCGCAGCTGGTAGGCCCGGTCGCCGCTCAGCGGCTCCCCCTCGGCATCCTCGGCGGTGGTCGCGTGGACCACCTCGTAGGCGTGGTTGCCCCAGAGCGCGGTCCGGGCGGCGACCGCCCGGGTGAGGTAGGCGGCCCGACGGTCCGGGATCCGCCAGCCCGGCTCGTCCAGGGTGCCGGGGCCCAGGTGGTCGAGATTGTAGTCGAACAGGTGCAGGCCGGCGGTCCACTCGCCCTCCGGGTGACCCTCCGGCGGTCGGGCCGCGGCGGTCACGTGCTCCTGGCCCGCGGTCAGCCCCTTGGCCAGCGCGGCGGCCCAGCCCGGCTCGGCCGCGGCGTACGGCGAGGGGCCCTCGTCCAGCAGGCCGAGCGGGGCGAACCGCCGCTGGTACTCGACGTCGGGCGCGGCGGGCGGGAAGGCGGCCATCCAGAGCCGCAGCTTTTCGAGGAAGCGCAGTTCCTCGGGGACGGCCGGGTCGGGCTGCGGCAGGCCGGCGGCGACCCCGCCGACCTCCAACGGAGTGATCGTCAGCTGCTGCTGCAGGGCCGCCACCCGGGGCAGCTCGGACGGGCCGGCGCAGGCGATCCGGCCGACCACGGCGGCCACCGTGGTCGGCGAGGCGATCACCCGGACGTCCGCGGGCGGGGTGCCGGGCCAGTGCGGCGGGACGACCAGCCAGGTCTGCTCGCCGGTGCCGGTGGCCCGCCGGCCCAGGTAGGCGAAGTCGTTGGTCCAGGCGTCGATGAACTGCAGCACGTGGTAGCGGCCCGCGGTGTCGGGGACGTGCAGCAGCTGCGGGCCCTCGGAGAGGTCGAGCAGGGCGAGCGAGTGGACGGTGTCGCTGTCGCTGTCGACCGAGGCGAAGTCGCTGTCCGGGCCGGCCAGCCGGGTCGCGTGCCGGAACTGGTTCGGCGGGCCCGGCTGGAGCGAGCCGAGGCCCCGGCGGAGCAGCCGCTCGACCGTGCCGAGGCCGCGCACCAGCGGGAGGCCGTAGACGTACGCGTCGGCGGCCAGCGCGGTGAGAGCCGCCTGCGCGGCCTGGTCGTTGGCGTGGGCGGAGGACACGGGCATCCTGATCCCTTCGAACGGCGGTGGTCGGGCGGGGCCGGAGCCGGGAGGGACGGGACAGCAAGGGATCCAACTCTCACAAATCGGCCATACCCGGACAATCAGCTGGCAAGCGATGGTACGCGGAGATCCGCTGATCGACGCGACGGCGGGCCGGTCCGCGAGCCGACGGACATGGCGGCGGGCCCGCCGGAGAACCGACGGGCCCGCGAGGTGGGTGACGCGCTCAGCGCGGCGGAGGGAGCCGCTGCAGGAAGACGTCGAAGGCGGTCGGCTTGACCGCGGTGACCCCGTGGAACGGGTAGTTCATCTCCTTGATGACCACCAGCGAGAGCACGATCAACCCGGCCAGCGACAGCACCATCAGACTGTGCGCCAGGGTGTTGGGCAGGCCGAAGAGGAAGGTGAAGCCGACGGTGAGCACGGCGCCCGCGATCAGCGCCACCCAGAGCAGCACCGGCACCGAGTCGTCCACCTCGTTCAGCCGCTGACGACGCTCGGAGGCGAGGTCCTCCACGTGGCTCACGGCGCTCTGGTAGAGCACCTGTTGCTGCGCGTTGGTGGGGTTGAACTGGAACGCGGTGTCCCGGATCTGGTAGACCAGCTGGGTGGCCTCCGGGCTGCTCTGGTGCTTGGCCATCAGTGGCCACTCGGTGTCCAGCACGGTCCGCGCGTAGCTCAGCGACTGCTGCTCCAACTGCGGCCCGAGCGGGGGCGGAAGCTCGCGGGCGATCCAGTAGACGCCGGCCAGCGCGTCGGCCTCCTGGAAGGTGGTCTTGCGGGCCGCGTCGATGTTCGTCCAGACCGTGACGACCACGAAGCCGAGCAGCACGGCGTACATCACGCCGACCGCCGCGTAGATGAAGCCCGCGACGTCGTTGTGCGCCTCGCGGAGGTGGTGCGGGACGTAGCGCTGAAGGAGGGCGAGTGCGGCGGCCACGACGACCAGCACGATGACGATGATCCCGATGTCCAGGAAACTCATGGGGGTTCGGTCCTTGAGGGGTGCCGGGGACGGGCTGTCGAGCGTGGGGCGATGTGGGGGCGGGTGAGGTCAGGGGTGGGGGCTCAGCGGTTGCGGCGGGTGACCAACTCGGCCAGGGCCAGCAGGTCGTCGGCCGCCTCCGGTAGCGGGACCGCCTCGGCGAGGTGGTCGATGGCCGCCGCCATCCGCTCGCAGGACGCGCCCTGGGCCCAGGCGCGACCCCCGGCCCGGTCGACCGCGTCGGCCGCCCGGCGCACCTCGGCGTCGGTCAACGGCCGCTCCAGCGCGTAGAGTTCGGCGAGCTCGGCACCGGCTCCGCTGCCCGAGCAGAGCGCGGCCACCACCGGCAGCGACTTCTTCCGGGCGAGCAGATCGGCCCCGGCGGGCTTGCCGGTGACGGCCGGATCGCCCCAGATCCCGATCAGGTCGTCGATCAGCTGGAAGGCCAGGCCGATCTCCCGACCGAAGGCGTCCATCGCGTCGGCGGTGGCCTCCCCCGCGCCGCCGTAGAGCGCGCCGATCGCGCAGGCGCAGCCGAGCAGCGCGCCGGTCTTGGCCTCGGCCATCGCCAGGCACTCCGCGAGCGAGACCGTGCTGCGCCGCTCGAAGGCGCAGTCGGCCTGCTGGCCGTCACACAACTCGACCACGCAGTGCGCGAGTCGACGCATCGCGGGGGCGGCGGCCGGGTGGGCGTCCTCGGCGAGGGTGCGCAGCGCCAACGAGTGCATCGCGTCACCGGCCAGGATGGCCTCGGTCGTGCCGAACACCCGCCAGGCGGTGAGCCGGTGGCGCCTGGTCTCGTCGCGGTCGATCACGTCGTCGTGCAACAGGGTGAAGTTGTGGACCAGTTCGACGGCGGCGGCGGCCTTGACGGCGGCCCGGGCGGGCGCGGTGGCCGGGGCGGTGGCGGCAACCAGGCTGCCGGTCAGGGTGGCCGGGACGCCGGCACAGGCTTGCGCGGCGGCGAGGACGAGCGCGGGGCGGATCGCCTTGCCCGGGTCCGCCGAGGAGAGCGTCCCGTCGGCCTCGCGCCAGCCGAAGTGGTAGCCGGCGACCCTGGCCATCGACGCCGGCATGGACTCGATCGCGCCCCGCAGCACCGGATCCACCGCGGCCCGGGCCCGGGTCAGCACCTCGGCCGCGGCCTGCTCCTCCGAGTGCGGGGCGGTCTGGCAGGGCAGCACGCCGCCGGAACGGATCGCGGCGGCCGGAGTGGCGCGGCTCTGGTCGTCGTGGTCGTCACGGCTCAGCGTCTCTGTGGCCATCGGCTGGTCCCCCCAGTGTCGGTGTGTGATCCCGGCCCGCCGCACGGCCTCCGGAGTCGGAGCCACGCGCACCCGGCCGTTCCATGGCGGTCGGCGCGAAAATGAATCCGCGCCGACCAGCGGAAGAACAATCAGCCTCGGGAGCGGGCGATTTCGACGTTCTCCAGCACGCCGATGGCGTCCGGCACCAGAATGGCCGCGGAATAGTAGGCACTGACCAGGTAGGAGATGATGGCCTTCTCGTTGATGCCCATGAAACGCACCGAGAGACTGGGCTGGTACTCGTCCGGGATGCCGGTCTGGTGCAGCCCGATCACCCCCTGGTTGTCCTCACCGGTACGCATCGCGATGATCGAGGTGGTGTGGCCGTCCACGATCGGGATCTTGTTGCAGGGGAAGACCGGCACCCCGCGCCAGGCCGGGATGCGGTGACCCTGCACCTCGACGGTATCGGGGTAGAGGCCGCGCTCGTTGCACTCCCGACCGAAGGCGGCGATCGCCCGCGGGTGGGCCAGGAAGAGCTTGGTGCCGCGCCGGCGGGTCAGCAGCTCGTCCATGTCGTCCGGGGTGGGCGGGCCGGAGTGGGTCTGGATCCGCTGCTCGTACTCGGCGTTCTGCAGCAGGCCGAACTCCGGGTTGTTGATCAGCTCGTGTTCCTGCCGCTCGCGCAGCGCCTCGATGGTGAGCCGGAGCTGCTGCTCGATCTGGTTCATCGGCTTGTTGTAGAGGTCGGCGACCCGGGTGTGCACCTGGAGCACGGTCTGGGCGACGCTCAGCTCGTACTCGCGGGGGGCCAGCTCGTAGTCGACGAAGGTGCCGGGCAGCTCGTACTCGCCCTCGTGGCCGGCGGACATCTCGATCTCGGCCTCGCCGTGACGATTCTGCAGCTGCTGCGAGTCCGAGAGGTACTGCAGGATCTGCGCCCGGAGCGCCTCCGAGCGGTCCGCGAGCTCCTGGAAAGCGGGCCAGGGCAACGCCATCGCCACACCGGAGGTGGCGGCCTTGACGCCGTAGCTCCACACGCCGTCGGCCTCGGTCAGCGCCTCGTCGCCGAGGTGGTCACCGTCGGCCAGGACGCCGATCACCGCCCGGTCGCCGTACTTGCCGACGCCGATCTTGTTGACCTTGCCGTGCGCGATCAGCAGGACCTCGTTGATCGGCTGGCCCTCCTCGACCAGCACCTCGCCGGCCCGGAAGTCGCGCTGGACGAAGCGCGCGGCCAACTGCTCCAGCAGCGCGCTGTCCTCGAGGCCGCGCAGCACCGGGACCTCGCACAGGCTCGGCGGGACCACCCGGACCTCGGCACCGGTCTTCACGAAGCTCACCCGCCCGCGCCCGACCGCGTACGTCAGGCGACGGTTGACCCGGTAGGTGCCACCCGCCACCTGGGTCCAGGGCAGCATGCGAAGCAGCCACCGCGAGCTGATGCCCTGCATCTGGGGCTCGGACTTGGTGGTCGTCGCCAGGTTCTTCGCGGCGGCCGTGCCGAGGCTCAGCTGCTGGCTCTGCTGCGGCTGACTTCCCGGCCCGGGAATCCCCACATTGGTCTCAGTCGTCATGGCTGGCCTCTCCCCCACATGGTGTATTCCGGCTGGTGTCTTCAGAGTGCGGCCGGAGGTACGGGTGGGGCAATCACTCGGATGGGTGATTGAAGCCCTGGGATAATTAGTATGAATGAACCCTGTGCGCGATTTCCGTCGAATCGTGATCGGGAATGAAAATACACTGTCCGATGATCCGTCGGTGTTCGAATAAGCCGAGGAACGGTCTCAGGCCGGGCCGTCCCAGTCCAGGGTCGGCGGCAGCCGTCCCTCCAGGGTGAGCAGCCAGCGCTTGACGTCCAGCCCGACCCGGCCCGACCCGAAGCCGCCCAGCCCCGCCACCGCCACCACCCGGTGGCAGGGCACCAGCACCGGCAGCGGGTTGGCGCCCATCATCTGCCCGACCACCCGGGCCGCCAGCCCCGGGCCCTCCTCGGCCTGCTCGAACACCCCGCTGCGCTCGGCCAGCCGGCCGTACGCGATGGTCTCGCCGTACGGGACCGTCCGGTACAGCGTCTCCAGCACCACCCGGTGCGGCCCGCTCGTCAGCCGCCAGTCCAGCGGCAGCTCCAGGGCCCGCCGCCGCCCGGCGAAGTACTCCGCGAACCGCCCGGTCACCAGCGCCCGCCGCCGCTCGTCCGAGCACGGCGGCCCGTCGGCCGGCGAGGGCAGCCCGCCGGCCGCGCCCGGGGTGAAGAGCGACACGGCCACCCCGAGATCGGTCACCCCGACCGCCATCGGACCGCTGGGCAGCGGGGTCGGCACGGTGATCCAGCTGATCGGTGAGCCCGTCATGGCACCCAGGGTAGGCGCCCGCACCGACAGGCCGGCCGGGTCCGGTCGAGTTCGATCGGTTGACCGGTCGGGCCCGGCCGGGCCCGGTCGGGCCCGGTCGGTCAACCGCTCCGGGCCCTCAGTCGGTCCACCCGCCCAGCCGGTCCAGCACCGGCTCGGTCACCAGCCGCAGCCCGTCCCCGGACGGCCCGTGCAGCTCCAGCAGGACCAGCTCGTTGACGCCCGGCCGCAGCAGCGGGCCCGGCAGGTAGAGGGTCTGCTGGGGACCGATGTCCCAGAACCGGCCGAGCAGGAAGCCGTTCACCCAGCACAGCCCCTTGCCGTGCCCCTCGGTGAGCACGAAGCCGTCCAGCGGCCGCTCGACCTCCAGCTCCGCCCGCCGGAACACCGGCCGCCCGGGCAGCGCGCCCGACCCTCCGGGCTCTCCGGGGAAGTCCAGCACCCCGGGGTCGTCCAGCGGCAGCGGGTACATCTCCCAGTCCAGCAGCAGCTGTTGGCCGAGCCGCACACCCCCCGCGATGCCCTTGCGCTCGAGCGACGCCGGACCGTAGTTGACCCGGCCGAGGTTCTCCACGAGCAGGTCGAGCCGGGCCCCACCGGCCGGCACCGCCAGCTCGCAGCCCCGCTCGGGCGCGGTCCGGTCCAGCACGCCCACCGGCCTGCCGTCCAGGAAGACCTGGGCCCGGTCGCCGAGCCCGTCCACCGCCAGCGCGGCCGCCTCCCGCGGGCCGCTCACCCTGGTCCGGTAGAGCACGAAGCCGTACGCCTGGTCCAGCTCCTCCATCGCCAGCGGCGCCGCCGAGCGGACCGGCTCGGCCGGCACCGCGGCCGACTCCAGCAGCGGCAGCGGCGCGGAGAGCGGCAGCACCCGGGCGGGCAGCGGCTCGGCCGGCTCCAGGGCGGGTGCCGGCGGCAGCTCGGTGTACTTGCCGAGCACCTCCCGGAACGCCCAGAACTTGGCGGTGGGGCGGCCGGACTCGCTGATCGCCGCGTCGTAGTCGTAGCTGGTGACGGTCGGCCGCAGCCGGCCGTCCTCCAGGTTGGCGCCGTTCAGCAGGCCGAAGTTGGTGCCGCCGTGCGCCATGTAGAGGTTGACCGAGGCGCCGGCCGCGAGCATCTCGTCCAGCACCCGCGCCGCGTCCTCGGCATCCCGGGTGTGGTGCGGGGCGCCCCACTGGTCGAACCAGCCGTTCCAGAACTCCATGCAGACCGGCGGTCCGTCCGGGGCGTAGCGGCGCTGCACCTCGAAGGCCTCGGCCGGCCGGCCGCCGAAGTTGACGGTGGGCAGCACCCCGGGCAGCGTGCCGCCCTGCAGCGACGGATCGTCCGGACCGTCCGAGGTGAAGAGCAGGCAGTCCGCGCCGCGCCGGCGCAGGCCCTCGGCCAGGTGGCGCAGGTACGTCGCGTCGTTGCCGTAGCTGCCGTACTCGTTCTCCACCTGGAGGGCCAGCACCGGGCCGCCCCGCTCCACCAGCAGCGGCAGCAGCCGGGGCAGCAACTCGTCGAACCAGCGGTCCACCGCGGCCAGGAAGCCCGGGTGGGCGCAGCGCAGCCGGATCGCCGGGTCCTTGAGCAGCCAGGCCGGCAGCCCGCCGAACTCCCACTCCGCGCAGATGTACGGGCCGGGCCGGACCAGCACCTTGAGCCCCAGCCCGGCCGCCGTCTCGACGAACCGGAGCAGGTCCAGCCGGCCGCCGAACTCGTACTCGCCGGGGCGCGGTTCGTGCAGGTTCCACGGCACGTACGTCTCGACGGTGTTCAGCCCCATCGCGCGCAGCAGGCCGAGCCGGTGCTCCCACTGCTCGGGGACCACCCGGAAGTAGTGCAGGGCTCCGGAGAGGATCCGGAACGGCTGTCCGTGCAGGGTGAATCCGTCCCGGTCGTGGGCGAGGCTGGGCATCAGCAGCAGGCTCCTCGGATCGTGCCGACCGGTCGGCGGGTCGGCGGACTCGGCGGCCCGGCCCTCGGCGGGTCCGGCCCTGGCACGACTCTGGCACAGCGGGCCCACCCGGCGGGCGCGGCTCGACGGCCGCCGGCGGGTGGGCTCCGTCACCCCGACCGGGTCGGCCCGGCCGGAGGCGCGCCGGCCCGGTTCACGCCGGTTCGGGGCCCGACCAGGCCGCCCAGAGCCCGGCGTAGACCCCGCCCCGGCGCACCAGCTCGTCGTGCGGGCCGAGTTCGATGATCCGGCCGTCGTGCATCACCGCGATCCGGTCGGCGTCCCGAGCGGTGTGCAGCCGGTGTGCGATGGCCACCACGGTCCGGCCGGCCAGCACCGCGGCCAGCGAGCGCTCCAGCAGGCGCGCCGAGCGCGGGTCGATCAGCGAGGTCGCCTCGTCCAGGACCAGCACCTGCGGGTCGGCCAGCACCAGCCGGGCGAGCGCCAGTTGCTGCGCCTGGGCGGGGGTCGGCGGGTACCCGCCGGAGCCCACCGCCGCGTCCAGCCCGAGGTCGGCGGCCCAGTCCCAGGCGTCCACCGTGCGCAGCGCCCGCTCGATCGCGGGGTCGGTGGCGTCCGGCCGGGCGAGCCGCAGGTTGTCCCGCAGGGTACCGCGGAAGACGTGGTGCTCCTGGGTCACCAGGGCGACCCGGCGGCGCAGTTCACCCAGCGGCAGCGAGGCCAGCGGCACCCCGCCGATCGCGACCTGGCCCGTGCCCGGGGTGTGGATGCCGGCCAGCAGCCGGCCGAGCGTCGACTTGCCGGCCCCCGAGGCGCCCACCACGGCCAGCCGCTCGCCCGGCCGGACCTCCAGGTCCACCCCGTGCAGCACGTTCTGCCCGGGCCGGTAGCCGTAGCTGACGCCGGAGACCGTGATGCCGGAGTGCCGTGGGCGCCGCGCCGGGCCGGGAGCCGGCCGCTCGGCCCGGCCGGCCACGCCCAGCAGCCGGGCCAGCGAGGCACCGCCGCTCTGCAACGAGTCCAGTTGGGCGATCAGCAGGTCGACCGGCGCGATGGTCTGCTGCGCGTAGAGCGTGGCGGCGGTCACCGCGCCCAGCGAGGCCAGCCCGTGCAGGTAGTACAGACCGCCGATGACCAGGGTGGCCACCACCGGCAGCAGGAACCCGATGTCGGCGATCGGCAGGAACACCGTGCGCAGCCGCTGGGTGTGGCGTTCCGCCGCGTACGAGCCGGCGCTGTCCCGCTCGGCGCGGGCCAGCCGGCGGTGCGCGATCCGCAGCGCGTCCACCGTGCGCGCGCCCTCGACCGTCTCGGCCAGCCCCGCGGTCAGCTCGGCGTACGAGGCGCCGGCGGCCAGGTAGCCGTCCCGGGCCCGGGCCAGGTACCAGCGGGTGGCGGCCCACAGCAGCGGCACCGCGACCACGCAGGGCAGTGCCAGCAGTGGGCCGAGCAGCACCACCGCGCCGAGCGTGAGCAGCACGGTGGTGCTCGAGATCAGCACGTCCGGCACGGCCGTCCGGACCACGCCGGAGAGCGCCTCGACGTCCCGGGTACTGCGGGTCACCAGGTCACCGGTGCCGGCCCGTTCGACCGTCGCCAGCGGCAGGGCGAGCACCTCGCGGACGAAGTCCTCGCGCAGCTCGGCCAGCAGCTGCTCGCCGAGCCGGGCCGAGGCGTGGACCGCGCAGCGCACCAGCGCGGCCTGCAGGACGAGGAAGGCGCAGATCAGCAGCGCGGTCGGGGCGGCCCGGTCGATGCCGCGGCCGGTCTCCTCGACCAGGTCGCCGAGCAGCCGGGGGGCCACCAGCCCGCAGGCCGCGCCGAGCCCGTGCAGGGCCAGCGCTCCGGCCAGTCGACGGGGGTGGCGCAGGGCCAGCCGCCGGGCGTAGCGGCGCACCTCGCGCACGCCGGCGACGGGCAGGACGGTGGCGGCGGTCGGTACGGTGGCGGCGGTCATGCCCGATCGGCTCCCCTCGTGACGACGGACCGGTAGCGGTGGTCCGCGAGCAGTTCGACGTGCGTCCCCTCGGCGAGCACCTTGGTGTCGGCGACGAAGAGCACCCGGTCGGCCCGGTCCAGCAGGAGCGGGCTGGTGGTGAACGCGACGGTGGTCCGGCCGGCCCGGTCGGCGGCCAGCCTCCGGGCGATCCGCGCCTCGGTGTGCGCGTCCACCGCGCTGGTCGGCTCGACCAGCACCAGCACCTCGGGGTCGGCCATCAACGCCCGGGCCAGTCGCAGCCGTTGCTGCTGGCCACCGGAGAACTCCCGGCCGGAGTCGGCCACCACGCCGTCCAGGCCGTCGGGCAGAGCGGCCACGATGTCGTGGGCGGCGGCGGTGCCGAGGGCCGCGGTCAGCAGCCGGTCGCCCGGGGCGCCGCGGTCGGCGGGGTCGAGTTCGGTGCGCAGCGGGCCGCTGAAGAGCAGCGCGTCGTTGCGCAGTACCAGGATCCGGCGGCGCACCTCGTCCAGCGGCAGTTCGTCCAGCCGGACACCGGCACAGCGGGCGGCGGAGTCGGTGTACCGCCCCAGCCGGTCGGCCAGCAGCAGGGCGTCGCCGGGCGCGGCACAGGCGATCGCGGTGAACCGGCCGGCCGGGACCAGCAGTCCGGCCCCGGGTTCCTCCAACGCGGCCGCATCGAGCGGCAGTTCCGCCATCGCGGTGGCCGGCGAGAGCAACCCCGGTGTCAGCGTGAGCAGTCCGACCACCCGGGCGGCGGCCACCCGGGCCCGCGCCGTCAGGTCGGCCAGCTGGGTCAGCCGGCGCAACTGCGGTGCCAGGAAGACCGCGTAGCCGTAGAAGGCGACCAACTGGCCCGCGGTCAACCGCCCGGCCAGCACGTCCCGGGCACCGAGCCAGACCACCAGGGCTACCAGGAGTCCTGGCAGTAACACCTTGGCCGCATCCAACCAGGCTTCCACCCGGGCGAGTTGGACGCCGGCCCGGCGGACCCGCTGGGACTCGGCGCGATACCCGGCCAGGAACAGCTCCTCGCCGCCGATCCCGCGCAGCACCCGCAGGCCGGCCGCGATGTCCACCGCGAGGCCCGTCAGCTCACCCTGCCGCACGCGCAGTCGCTCCTGCCGGCGGTGCAGTGGCCGGAGCAGCCGGGCGATCGTCCAGGCCAGCAGCGGCACCCCGAGCAGCACGAGCAGGCCCAGCTCCGGTGACTCGTCGAGCATGACGACGGCCACCACGGCCGAGGAGACGGCCGCCCCGACGCCGCGCGGCAGCACCTCCAGTCCCCGGCCGAGCGTGGTGAGGTCGGCGACCCCCACGCTGATCACCTCACCGGCCGAGACCAGAGCCGGCAACGCGGCGCCCAGCACGGTCACCTGACGTGCCACCAGCGACACCGTCGAGTACGTCGCGCCGAGCCGGGCCGCCCGCGCGCACCGGTCGCGCAGGATGCCGAAGGCCGCCTGACCGAGCCCGAGCAGCAGCAGGGCGCCACCCCGGAGCAGCAGCGCGGACTGGTCCCGGGCCGCGATCCCGGCGTCGATGGCGCGGCCGAGCACGGCGGGCATCATCGCCTCCGCCAACAGGCAGGCCACTCCGAACAGCACGGCCCAGGTCAGTTGGACCCGGAAGCGCCGGGCCAGCCCGCGCAGGAAGTGCCCGGGCGAGCGCCGGTCGGCGACCGGCTCCGGTTCGCCCGGGTCGTACCTCATCGCCGCACCCAGCCCCCAGGACCGCCCCACCGCCATCACACCCTTCCGATCGTCAGATCGTTGCCCCGAACGGGTCATGCGTATACGGACGGACTGACCGTGGGCAGCCCGGTCCGCCGGACGGGCCGGACACACCCCCCGGCCGACCGGTGTCGCGCGGGCCCGCCGTGCGGGAGGGCCCGCCGTGCAGGAATCCGCGCGGTCGTCAGGGCATGCCGAAGGCGCGGGCCCGGCAGACGACCGAGGGGCCTTCGCCCTCGCGCCGTCCCGAGTCCGCGGAACCGCCCTGCGCCCGGACGGTCTCACCGAGCGGCATCGCCGGTCAACCCCTTTTGCGGCCGTCCCCCGGTGCGGCGGCCGAGTCCGCCGCACCGGGGGACGATCCGTCAGTCCCGGTCGTCGCGCTGGCCGGGAACCGGCCGGCGGTCCTGCGACAGCTGCCACAGCTCGCGGAACAGTCCCGGCTGCCGGGTGAGTTCGTCGAACCGGCCGAGCTGGGTGATCTCACCGCGCTCCAGCACCACGATCCGGTCGGCGACCACCGTGTTGGCCAGGTTGTGGGTGACCAGCACCACCGCCCGGTCCGCCGCCAACCGCCGCAGCCCGCTGAAGATCCGGTGCTCGGCACGCGGGTCGAGGTCGCTGGTCGGCTCGTCCAGCACCAGCAGCCCGCCGCTGCGGAAGAACGCCCGGGCCACCGCGATCCGCTGCCACTGCCCGCCGGAGAGCGCCACTCCGCCCCACCACTCGCGGGCCAGCAGGGTGTCCAGGCCGGAGCGGAGTCGGTCGATCACCTCGTGTGCGCCGGAGGCCCACGCGGCGGCCAGCACGTCCCGGTCACCGCCGGCGGTCGGCTGGCCGAGCCGGATGTTCTCGCGCGCGGTGTCCGGCCACTCGGCGAACTTCTGCGGCACCACCGCGGTGTGCCGCCAGACCTCGTGCGGGTCCAGCTCCCGGATGTCCACCCCGTCCCATCGCACGCTGCCCTCGGTGGCCAGGTTGAGCCCGCAGAGCAGCCGCATCAGGGTGCTCTTGCCGGCGCCGTTCTCCCCCACCACGGCCACGATCTCACCGCGCCGCACGGTCAGCGAGACCCGGTTCAGGATCGGCCGGTCGGTGCCCGGGTAGGCGAAGCTGACGTCCCGCAGCTCGACCACCTCCGGCGGCCCGGGCCGGCGCGTGCCACGGGCCAGCCGCTGCCCGGCCGCCTCGTCCACGAAGCTCGACCAGTCGTCCAGGTAGAGGCCGGTCCGGTAGAGGTCGGTCCCGTAGCCGGTGATGCCCTGCACCGCCTGGGCCGCCGCGGTCACCGCGATCACGGCGGTCCCGGCCGAGGCCACCGAGAGCCGACCGCCGGCGAGCAGCAGCCCGAGCGCCAACCAGAGCAGCCCGGCGGCCGCGCCGGCCAGCGCCGCGCCGAGCAGCGAGACCCGGGCCGCCTCCCAGACCGCGCGGTCGCTGGTCCGGTCGATCCGGTCGCCGGCGGCCCGGTAGCGACCCAGCAGGTAGCCGGCCACGGTGTCCGAGCGGACCTGGTCGGCCACTTGCTTGTCCATCAGGTACCAGCGCAGCATCGACAGCAGCCGGCGGTCCTGGTGGGTGCGCAGCATCGCCAGGTAGCCGATCCGGGCCGCCCGCACCGAGGCCAACGCCCGCGGCACGGCGCCGAACAGGAGCAGCGGCAGCAGCAGCGGATGCAGCACGGTGAGCACCGAGGCCGCCGCGACCAGCGAGAGCGTGGCGGCGATCAGGTTCTGGGTCTGCGGCAGCAGGTCGCGGGCGACCTCCGCGCCGCGGTCGGCGGCGTCCCAACGGTCGTTGAAGCCAGGGTGGTCGTAGGCGGCCAGCTCGGCGTTGGTGCCCGCGTCCAGCAGCATCAGCTCGGCCTGCCGGCTGATCTTCGGGCCGATCCGCTGGGCCAGGCTGCCGACCGCGATCGACAGCACCGCCCGGACGCCGGCCGCCACCGCCAACAGCACCAGCGAGGGCGCCGCCTGGTGCAGCCGGGCGGTGATGTGGCCGGCGGCGACCAGGGCGGCCAGCGTCCGGGTGGTGGCCAACAGGCCGAACGCGCCCAGCGCACCCGCGAGGAGCTGGCAGCCGAGCAGCACCAGCATCGAGGTCCGGTCCACCTGCCAGCCCAGGGCCAGCGCCCGGCGGACCAGTTGGGGCAGCCGGCGGAGCATCGCGGTGGTGGTCATGGCGGCCACCCTGGTGGCCCGGTGGTCGCCGGGGGCCTGGAAGCGCAGCTCCTCACCGGGGCCGGGCGGTTCGGCACCGGGCGGCTGGGCACCGTCCTCCGGTTCGGCGGTCGGGGAGAGCATCGATGGCATGGTCGGCTCCTGACGGACAGGCGTGCCCACCCCGGGTGGGTGGCGGGCGCGCGAGGGGGAGGCGGTGGCAGTGACCGCGGCCGGTCGGACCGGCGCGGCACCGATCCTGGCAGCGGCTCCGCGGACCCCTCGGCGTGTCGGAGCCGACCTCACTCGTTCGTGCCAATCACTGTGTCGCACCGGCGAGTTGACAGACAGCGAGGACCGCTTCGGGGTCGCCCGCGCGGGTCGTCCGACCCACGCGGCGGTACCGGGCGCGCTCATGTGCGCCCGGCGCACCACCGGGCCCCCACCCACCCCACGCACTCCCTCCCCGGCTCCCCTATTCTCATGCGAACACCGAGTCGAATCTCCGCAACCGGCGGAGGGCTCCGCCGCGTCGATGAGAACGGACTGCACCGGCCGCCCGCCACACCCCGGCGGCCGCCGGTCGGGCAGACCCGCGACGGACCGGTCAGCACACGCACAACTGAGGGGGCTCACATGGCAGAGCGACGGACGAGCCGGACGAACGAGCGGGCGGACGAGCGGGCGGCGGAGCGCGACCAGGGCGTCTCCCGGCGGCGCCTGCTTCGCTGGGGCAGCCTCGGCGCGGCCTCCCTCGGGACCGCCGCACTGGCCGCCTGCTCCGGTCCGTCGCACGCCACCCCCAACAGCGCGTCCGACTCCTTCTCCCCCGGCGCCACGGCCGAACCGTCGATATCCCCGCTGCCCGGCGGGGCCTCGGCCTCACCGGCCGCGCTGCGCAGCAAGCCCATCTTCAAGGTGCACGACCTCTTCCCGAACGCGCCCGCCGACACCGTCGCGCTCACCATCGACGACGGGCCCAACCCGACCTACACGCCGCAGGTCCTGGCGCTGCTGAAGCAGTACGACATCCAGGCCACCTTCTCGGTGGTCGGCATCGAGGCGCACGCCCACCCGGACCTGATCAGGCGGATCGCCGCCGACGGCCACACCCTGTCCAACCACACCATGCACCACCCGCAGCCGCTCTCCCGCAAGACCGAGGCGCAGATCCGGCAGGAGATCGAGGACACCCAGTCCGTCATCGTCGACGCCGGCGCCCCGGCGCCCACCCTCTTCCGCTCCCCGGGCGGTGACTGGTCGTCGACCATCTTCTCGGTCGCCGCGCAGAACGGCCTGACCCCCATCGACTGGGACGTCGACCCGCGCGACTGGGCGCGGCCGGGGACCGCGAAGATCACCGAGAAGCTGCTGGCCGCCAAGCCCGGCGACATCCTGCTCTGCCACGATGGTGGCGGCGACCGTTCGGAGACCATCGCCTCGCTGCGGACGGTGCTGCCGGCCCTCAAGGCCAAGGGCTACTCCTTCATCACCCTCTGACTCATCAACCCCTGACCGGGAGTTCGCTTGACCCCGCCACCGGACGTCCCCGCCCTGCTCGCCCACGTCGCCCGCTCCGGCGCCCGGCTCACCGCGGCTCTCGACCGGCTGACCGACCCGGACGTCCGGGCGCCCTCGACGCTGCCCGGCTGGACCCGCGGGCACGTCATCACCCACGTCACCGGCGCCGTGGACGCGTACGTCCGGCTGCTCGGCCTGGCCCGCACCGGCGAGGCGCCCGGGCCGCGGGGTGACGCGGCGTCGCTCGCCGGGGCCGTCGAGCGGGGTTCGGCGCGCTCCGCCGTCGAGCTGGCCGGCGACCTCCGCGGCCGGCTGACCCGGCTGGCCGCGGAGGCCGCGGCGATGCCCCCGGCGGCGTGGGACACCCTGGTCCCGGCGCTGGCGGGCTGGCGGCACCCGGCGTGGTTCACCCTGTACCGCTGCTGGCGCGAGCTGGAGACCCACCACGTCGACCTGGACCTCGGCCGGCGGCCGGCCGACTGGCCCGACGCGTACGTGCGTTGGACCCTCGACGACACGCTGGGCGGCTTGCGGGCGCGGGGCTTCGCGGCCGGGTGGGTCGAGGCCACCGACCTGGGCCGCCGGTGGGAGCTCTCACCCGGCGGGCCCGGCGTGGCCGCGCCCGGGCACGCGCTCCTCGGCTGGCTCGCCGGCCGCGCGCCCACCCCCGGCCCGGACCTGCCCGCTCCGCCGGCCTGGCCCCTTCCGCCGTACCCCGGCTGGTCCTGACCCCGACCGCGAACGAACGGGCCGCCGCCGCCCCGACCGTCGGAGCGGCGGTCAGGCCCGGCGGGTGAGGTCCGGCTGGGCGTGCAGGACCTCGGCGAGCGAGTCGGCGAGGGGCTGGATGTGCTCGCGCCGCAGGGTGGAGACGGTGAGCCGCAACCCCGGCGCGGACCGCAGCCGGAACCGGGCGCCCGGGGCGACGGCCCAGCCCCGGCCGAGCAGGGCGACGACGGCCGCCGCCTCGTCACCGACCGGGATCCACACGTGGACACCGCTGCGGCCGTGGGCCCGGACCCCGTGCTCGGACAGCGCGCGGAGCAGGGCCTCCCGACGGTCGCGGTAGGAGGCCGCCGTACGGTCGACGGGCACCGCGCCGGTCGCCCAGAGGTGGCCGACGGCCCGCTGGAGCGCGTGGCTGACCCACCCCGTGCCCAGCCGTTGCCGTCGCCGCACCCGGTCCAGGCTGGTCGGATCGCCGGTGAGCAGCGCCAGCCGCAGGTCCGGGCCGTACGCCTTGGCCACCGAGCGGACGACCGCCCAGTGGCGGGTGGTCGGCCGACCGCCGTTGACGCAGACCGGGTGGTAGGGCAGATCCACCAGGCCGTGGCCGTGGTCGTCGTCGATCAGCAGCACCTCGGGGTGCCGGGCCAGCACCGCGCTGAGCGCACCGGCCCGGTCGGCGCTCAGCGCGGCCCCGGTGGGGTTCTGCGCCCGGGAGGTGAGCACGAACGCGCGGGCGCCGGCGGCCAGGGCACGCGCCGCCTCCTCGGGGCGCGGACCTTCGTCGTCGATGCCCATCGGGATCGGGCGCAGCCCGAGGGCCGGCAGCAGGTCGAACAGGCTCGCCCAGCCCGGATCCTCGCAGGCGACGCCGTCCCCGGGTCTCAGGTGGGCGAGCAGCAGCCGTTCGATCGCGTCGAGCGAGCCGGAGGTGACGGCCAGCGGCCCGGCCGGCACGCCGTCGGCGGTGAAGGCGTCGCGGGCGAGCGCCAGCAGGCGTTCGTCGCCGGTGCTCCCGCCGTACCGCACCGGCCGGCGGGTGTGCTCGGCCGCCGCGTGCGCGAAGGCCTCGGTCAGCGAGGGCAGCAGGGCCGGGTCGGGGTTGCCGTCGGAGAGGTCGTGCACGTCGGCCGGCACCTCCAGCGGCACCTGACCCCAGGAGGTACCGGACGGCCGGGGCAGCACCCGGCTGCCCCGCCGGCCGGCCGTCTCGATCACGCCGCGGTCCCGGAGGGTCCGGTAGGCGGCGGCGACGGTGTTGGCGTTGACGCCGAGGTCCACGGCCAGCTCGCGGAGCGGGGGCAGGGCCGTTCCCGGCGGTAACCGGCCGGCCTCCACGGCGCGTTCGACGTCGGCGGCGATCTCGACGGCACGCCGCCCACGGATCCGGTGCGGCTCGGGCACCACGGGCACTCTCCAGGATCAGCGGTTGGGGGCGGTCAGCCGCCGAGGAGTACCGGCGGCGGGGTCGGGAGGTCGGTCAGCGGCCGGTCCGGCTGCTCGGCGACCGCCGTGAGGACGGCGGTCCAGGCCGCCAGCAGTGCCGACAGCTCCTCCGCCGTCGCCAGGCCGGGCGACTCGACGTGCAGGCGGTGGCCGGCCGCCTCCGCGCGGACCGAGCACTGCACCCGCCCCGCCACCGGGTTCGACCAGGAGCGCAGTTGCCAGCCGGCGGGGAGCGCGGGTGGTGCCGTGCGGTCGAGGACGACCTCCGGCGTGCGGGCCGCCGGGTGGCGGGCGACGGGGGCGAGCAGGGCCTCGCGGACGCTCCCGGCCGGCGCGGGGGCCTGGGACGGACGGGTGGCGGGTGGGCCGATCTCGGCCCACGCCGTCGCCGGGACACCCCAGCCGCGGAGCAGGGACCGCCAGGCGAAGGCGGCCACTTCGGCGGGCGGCAGGCCGCTGGCCTCGGCGAGCGGGCGGACCGCCGCCGGGAGCCGAGCGGATCGCGAGCGGGACGGCTCCGGGGTGACGGACGGCGGATCGGTGGAGGTCGGATCGGTGGAGGTCGGATCGGTGGAGGTCGGATCGGTGGAGGTCGGATCGGTCGGATCGGTGGCGGTCGGGGAGGCCGTCAACTCCCTCCCGGACAGCAGTCGTTCGACGGAGTCGGCGGCGTCCTGGGTGGCGGCCCGGCCGAGGCGCAGCTCGGGCCCGTCCCAGGAGTCGTGCACGAGGAGGGTGAACGGACCACCCTGCAGCAGCCAACCATCGCTGCTGGAAGTCCAGTCGGTGCCCGCGCCGAGCAGAACGCCCAGCCGGTGGCGGAGTTGTTCGGCACTCAGCCGCGGGACGATGGCGTGCAACTGGGCGCGGGCGGGACGGTGTCGTGGGATCAAGACGGAACCTCGGTCGAAGTGGTGCGGTCAGGTCGGCCAGCGCCGTAGTCGGACGCCCGGGTGGCAGCCGCGGGAGACGAAGGAGGCCATCAGCCCCCGACCGGCGGTCGGGCCCTCCAGCAGGTCGGTGCGGGCCGACCACGGTTCGGCCCCGCTGCCGGCGATGCCCAGCAGGGCCGCCCCGCCCGCGGCGGGGAAGGTGAGTGTCACGTCGGGCGCGCCGGCGGCCAGACCACGCCCGGTCGCCTTGACCGCCGCCTCCAGCAACGTCCAGGCGGAGAAGAAGAGTTCGGGACCGGCACAGTGGGCCCGGGGCGGCACCGCCGGGTAGACCGACGCGAGCACGTGCCCGGCCGAGGGGATCGCCCGGAGCCGTTCGAGGTCGACGCCGAGCGGCCCGTCCTCGGTGATCCCGAGCAGCAGCAGGTCCTCCGACCGGGACCAGCTCACCCGCACCCCGGGGTGGTCCGGCAGGTACGGCTTGCCACCCGCGGTGCGAGCCAGCCGGACCGCCGCCGGGGCCTCGCCGAGCCGGTCGGCGAGCAGGGCCCGCACGGCCAGCCGGGAGCGCAGGAAGAGCCGGGCGTCGTCCTCGTACCGGTAGCCGGCGGCCCGGCGGCGCTCGCCCTCGGTGAGGTCGCTGGCGTAGCGGGCCGGACAGAGCGGCTCGACGTCGCTCGCCAGGTCCGCCAGCCAGGCCTCCACGCCGTACGCCGGCTGAACGCCCGTCACGTCGGGCGCAGGCTGAACACCTGCGTGCTCGACCGGGACGGGTCACCGGGCCGGACGTGCAGCTCCCCCCGGTCGGGGAGCATGACCACGGCGGCGACCGTGCGTTCCCGGCGGATGTCGCCCTCGTCCGGGACGCAGATGGGCGGCTCGGACAGCAGCGCGAAGTGCTGCTCGGGGTCGGCCACCGGGCCCAGCTCGGCCAGTCCGGCCTCGACGGCCTTCAGCCGGCGGACCGAGGAGTTCCGGGCGAAGACGTTCAGCTCGTCGCCCGGGGCGAGGTCGGGGTGCAGGAAGTGGTTGGTGTGCAGGGTCTCGACGGCCTCGGTCACCCGTAGCTCGTCGCCGAGGACCTCCACCCAGACGGCCTTCTCCCGGTCGCACAGGGTCAGCGAGCGCGAGCTGGCCAGCCGCATCCCGCGCAGCGCGGCGACCGCCTGGTCCACGCTGGACGTGCTGTCCAGCAGCTCGCGGATGGCCAGGTAGGGCGGCAGACCGGGCCGCCAGTCGCCGCCCAGCACCAGGTTCAGGCCGATCGCCAGACCGTCGCTGTTCAGGCCGAGGTAGCCGAGCAGCCCGGCGAAGCTCAGCACCAGTGACCGGCGCGAGCCGCCGGTTCGGCTCACCTCCAGGACGCTGATCTGGTCGTCCAGGTCGCTGTTGAGGTCGATGGTCTGGGCGAGCACCGGGTGGCCGGCGAACGGGCCGCCGGCCCGTGCGTAGGTGGTGCAGTCGCCCGCGGTCGGCACCTTCTGGTAGCCCATGATCTCCCGGCGCAGTTGCAGCAGCCAGGCCTCCGGCTCGCTGATCCCGGCGCCCTCGGCGAGGCCGCGCACCTCCTGGGCCAGGTCCGGCGCGGCCGCCGCGACCGCCGCCTGGTAGGCGGCGATCGTCGGCAGCAGCGCGGTCATCGACAGCGGCGTCGCCAGCACCCGGTTGAGTCGGGCGAGCGAGTCGTCGATGAAGGCCCGCAGTGGTGCGGCAAGAGCCCCGCCGTGCAGCCGGCCGGCGGCGAAGGGGTCACCGGCCACGCGGACCAAGGGGATGCTCCTGCCGCCGCTCATCCGACCGGCTCCGTGCGGGCGACCTTCGGCCGGGCGGCCAACTGGCCCTTCACCTCGGGCCATTCGGCGCGCAACACGCTGTAGAAGACGGCGTCCCGACGGCGCCCGCCGGGCATCGGGTTGAAGCTGCGCAGCACACCCTCCTCACTGGCACCGATGTTCAACAGACCCTTGCGAGCCTGCTTGTTCAGCACATCCGTCTTGAACTCGACGCGCTCGGCGTCAAGTTGCTCGAAGGCGTGCTCCAACAGCAGGTACTTGGCCCAGCGGTTGACGCCCTGCCCCTGGAAGTCCAGACCGAGCCAGGACCAGCCGATCTCCAACCGGCGGTCCGCCTCGGCCATGTTGCCGAAGCTCATGCTGCCGGCCGCCCGGCCCGACCGCTTGTCGGTGATGTGGAAGACCGCCCGCCGGCCCGCCTGGTGGTCCGCCAGGGTCGCGTCGAAGAAGGCCTCGTAGTCGGCCTCGTTCTCGATCCTGCTGACGAAGTAGCGCCAGATCGTCTCGTCGAGGGCGATCGCGCGCAGCGAGGAGCGGTCCTCGGCGGTGATCGGCCGCAGCCGGACGTGCTCGTTCTCCAGGACCGCCGCCGCCTTCTCTGCCCAGCTCATGCTCAGACCGCCTTTGCCGTGGTGATGGCCTCGACGACCTCGCGCAGGGTCGTCATCCGGGCCAGGTCGTGTTCGGTGAACCGGGACAGCTCGGTGCCGGTCTCGTCGCACAGCGAGGTCAGGAACAGCACCTTGTTGAGCGAGGTCAGCCCGTAGGCGCCGGCCATGTCCGCGTCCGGGTCGATCGCGTCCGGGTCGACCGGGGTGGTGAGGACCAGGGAGAGGTTCTCCCGGGCCGCGGTCTCCGTCTCGGGGTGGTCAGTGTGCATGGATACCCTCCTGGGGGTGGTCGAGCTGGTCGGCGTAGGCGGCCCGGATCTGCGGGCGCCTGGGCTTGAACTGCGAAGTGAGCAGGCCGTTCTCGATGGTGAACGGCTCCCGGGCCACCACCACCCGGCTGATCCGCTCGTCCCGGTCGAGCGCGGCGTTGGTCCGGGCGAGCTGCTCGGCGATCGCCGCCTCGTCGGCGGGCAGGGTGGCGGGTGAGACGACGGCGACGAGGTCGGTCTGCGCGGGGCAGAACAGCACGCACTCCTCGATCGCCGGACCGGACTTCAGGCGTTCCTCGATCGGCCGGACGACCACCTTCTTGCCGTTGTCCAGCACGATCACGTCGTCGGCCCGGCCCCGGATGAAGAGGAAACCGTCCTCGTCCAGGTAGCCGAGGTCGCCGGTGCGGACGATCCCGCCGGGCCGGAACACCCGCTCCGAGACGCCCGGGGCGGCGAACTCGTAGCGGACGTTGACCGGGTGGTCGCTACGGACGCTGACCACACCGTCCTCGTCGAACAGCACCTGCTTGCCCGGCACCACCCGACCGACGCTGCCCTCGCGGAACGCCCCGGGGTGGTTCTTGGCGACGATGCAGGTCTCGTTGAGGCCGTAGCCCTCGTAGATCGGCACTCCGGCCTCGGTGTAGAAGCGCAGCATGGCGGGGTCGGCCGGGGCCGAGCCGGTCCACAGGTAGCGGACCCGGTCGCCGAAGAACCGCTGGGCCTCCGCCCGGGTCCCGGTCCCCGCTCGACGGGCCCGGCCCTCGATGTGCCGGCGGGCGGTGTCGAAGAACGCCGGCACGCCCATCACCACGGTCGGGCGGGCCCGGCGCAGCGTGGAGAAGGCCGCCTCGTAGGTCGAGACGGTGACGTCGTGGCCGTACCGCAGCGCCGAGTAGATCCAGTACCGCTGTTGCAGCAGCGAGAGCGGGAGGAAGACGAACAGGTTGTCGTCCGGGGCGTGGTGGAACATCTGCTGCACCGCGCGCAGCGAGCTCTCGATGCTGCCCGCGGTCGCGCCGAGGCCCTTGGGCTCGCCCGTGCTGCCCGAGGTGAACTTGATCGTGGTCACCTGGTCCGGGGCGTACCGCACCGGTGCCGGGGCGTCGGCCGGGTCCGCCGCGTCGGCGATCCGGCCGACCTCCGCGATCGGCACGGCGCCGGCGGCCTCGGACGGCTGGTCGGTGAAGAGCAGCTTGAGCCCGTAGCGGGCGAGCAGCGCGTCGTCCGGCACGAACTTGCCGGGCTCCAGGCCGGCGGTCACCGCGCCCAGCCGGAGCGCGGCGAGGTCGAGCAGCACCCACTCCAGCCGGTTGGCGGAGAGGATCCCGATCCGGTCGCCGGCGCCGATCCCTCTCGCGTGCAGCCCGGCGGCCAACTTCACCGAACGGGCGTGGAGTTCGGCCAGTTCCAGGGTCTCGGTGCCGTCCAGCCGGGCGAAGGAGATCCGGCCGGTGCCGGGCGGGACGGTCAGCACGTGGTCCAGCACGGAGTCCGTCATCGGGAGGCCTCCCCGGTGGTCGAAGCGGCGGCCGTCGCGCCGGCCGGGGGCGCCTGGACGGCGCTGATGTGGGCGGCCATCAGCCGGACGGTCTCCAGCTCGGGGAGCCGGTCCAGCGGGATGCCCACCCCGAACCGCTTGCGCACCGCGGTCAGGATCCGGGCGGCGCTGATCGAGTCACCGCCGAGCGCGTAGAGGTTGTCGTGCGGCCCGACCGTGGCGCCGCGCAGCACCTCCGACCAGATCCCGCTGAGCACCAGCTCGGTCTCGGTGGCCGGCCCGTCGTCCACCGGCGCGGGCGCGGCCGGCTCCTGGTCGGCGGCGGGCGCCTGGTCGACCAGCGCGCTCCGGTCCACCTTGCCGTTCCTGGTCAGCGGCAGCTCGTCGTGCCAGACCACGACGGACGGGATCATGTAGTCGGGCAGTTCGGCCCGCAGCTCCTGGCGCAGCGCCGCCACGTCCGGTCGGTCGGCCCCGGCCGGGACCAGGTGGGCGACCAGCCGGTCGCCCCGGGCGCCGGTCCGCCGGACCACCACGGCCTGCCGGACGGCGTCCCGGGCGGCCAGCCGGGTCTCGACCTCGCCGGCCTCGATCCGGTAGCCGTTCACCTTGATCTGGAAGTCGCTGCGGCCGAGGATGGCGATCTCGCCGCTGGGCAGGTAGCGGCCGAGGTCGCCGGTCCGGTAGAGCCGCTCGCCGCGCCGCTGGTCGGTGTAGAACCGCTCCGCGGTGCGCTGCTCGTCCCGCCAGTAGCCGCGGGCCAGGCCGGTGCCGGCCGCGACGATCTCGCCGGTGACCCAGTCGGGCGCGTCCTGGCCGTGCTGGTCGAGCACGTAGGCTCGGTTGTTGCTGTTCGGCCGGCCGTACGGGATGCTCTCGCTGCCGTCCTCCTCCTCGCCCACCGGGTGCAGGATGTTCCAGATGGTGGTCTCGGTGGGACCGCCGAGCGAGACCACCTCCAGGCCCGGCCGGAGCCGGCGCAGCGCGGCCGGCAGGGCCGGCGGCAACCGGTCGCCGCTCATCATCACCAACCGCAGCGCGGGCGGCGCGGCCTGCTCGGCGACGGCCTGGTCGTGCATCAGCGCGACGATGGCGGGCACCGAGTTCCACACCGTCACCCCGGCGCTCTCGCACAGCCGCAGCCAGTGGGCCGGATCCACCGCCTTGTCGCGATCCGGCATCACCAGGGCCGCGCCCGCGGTGAGGGCGCCGAAGACGTCCCAGACCGACAGGTCGAAGTTGAACGCGCTGATCGCGAAGAACCGGTCGGCGGGGTTGATGCCGAAGCGGCTGCGACAGTCGGCGACCACGTTGGCCACGTTGCGGTGGGTCACCATCACGCCCTTGGGCGTACCGGTCGTCCCGGAGGTGTAGAGCACGTAGAGCAGGTCGTCCGGGTTCGCGCCGGGCAGCACCGCCAGCGGCGCCGGCTCGCCGACCGGCGGCTCGTCCCATGCGTCCAGGGCCAGTACGTCCCATCCGTCCTCCTGCCAGGCCGCGTTGGTGAGCACGCAGCGCACCCGGCCGTCGGTCAGCAGGTACCGCTGCCGCTCGGCCGGCAGCCCGGCGTCGACCGGCAGGTAGGCCGCGCCCGCCAGCACGGTGGCCATGATCCCGATGAGCTGCTCCGGCCCGCGGCTCATCACCAGGCCGACCAGCTCGTCCCGCCCGACCCCGCGCTCCCGCAGCCAGCCGGCGGCCCGGGCGGCCCGCCGGTGCAGCTCGCCGTAGCTGATCGAGCCCCGCGAGGTGATCACCGCGACGGCCTCGGGCGTGCGCAGCGCCTGGGCGGTGAAGGCCTCCTGCAGCAGCTGGTCCGGCCGCTCGACCGCGGTGTCGTTGGCCACCCGACGGCGCTCGCGCTGGTCCTCGGGGAGCAGGTCGAAGGTGGTGGCGGACCAGGCGGACTCGTCGAGCAGCGTCTCCAGCAGCTGCTGGTAGCCGGCGGTGAGGGCGTCCAGCAGGCCCTCCGGGAACAGCTCGTCGATGCCGTCCAACTGGACGACCAGGCCGCCGTGTTGCTCCATCGCGAAGGCGTTCAGCCACACCTGCGGGGTCTGACTGACGGAGTACACCTCGGCACCGAAGAGCTCCAGCGCCGAGCCGTCGACCTCGTCGTGCACGTAGCCGATCGCGCTGTTGAAGGTGAACGGCATCCGGGCCTCAGCCGCGCCGCCGCGCCGCCGGCCCAGCTCGCGCAGCACCTCGATACCGGAGTGGTGCCGGTGGTCCAGGTTGCTGCGCAGCCGCGCCTGGAGCGCCTTGCCGCGCTCGCGGAACGGGAGTTCGCGGTCGATCTCGACCTCGACCAGCATGGTGTCCGAGAACGGCCCGATCGCCGCGCTCATCCGCGGGTGGATCGGCGGCCGGTTGGCGACCGTGGTGTTGAGGGTGAACCGGGAGCCCGCGCCCCAACAGGAGAGCGCCTCCCCGTAGGCGGCGAGCAGCAGGGCGGACGGGGTGAGGCCGGCGCGCTTGGCGGTCTCCTTCAGCCTGGCCCAGGCCTCGGCCGACAGCCGGACCTGGCGCTGCGTGAAGCGCGGTTCGGTGATCGCGGCCGGGCTGGTCCGCAGCGGCAGGTCCGGGTGCGGCGCGAGGTCGTCCAGCAGCCCCGCCCAGTACGTGCGGGAGCGCTCGGCGGGCGCCTTGGCGCGGGCGGAGTCCAGGGCCGCGATGTAGTCCTCGAACGGCAGCTCCCGGCAGCTCCCGGCAGGCTCGCCCCGGTACTCGTCCCACCAGGCGCGGAAGAACAGGAAGGAGCTGATGCCGTCCATCACCAGGCCGTCGTGGCTGACGTGCAGCACCATCAGGTCGTCGGTGAGGATGGTCACCTCGACGGCGACCAGCGGCGCCCGGTCGGCGGGCAGCACCCGGTGCGAGCGCTCCTCGCGGAGCGCGAGCCGGATCCGCTCCTGCTCGTCCGCCGGCTTGCCGCGCAGGTCGAGCCGGTCGAGCCGGAGGTCCACCGCGGCCTCGACCACCTGCCGGCCCTCCTCGCGGAACCGGCTGCGCAGCGGGGCGTGCCGATCGACCACGGCCAGCAGCGCGGTCTCCAGCCGGTCCAGGTCCCAGAGGCCCTCGATCTCGTGGTAGACGTGGCTGGCGACGGTGCCGATCTCGAAGATCCCGCTGCGCCCGAGCAGGTAGCCGTGCTGGAGCGGGGTGAGGGGGAAGCTGCCGGGCTCCTGTTGTGCCGCGACGCTCAGGTGGGCGACCAGCTCCGGCTTGAACTGCTTGATGCGCGAAATGAGTTGCGGGTCCATCCGGTCCCGCATGCCCTGCAGCCGGAGGTCGCCGCCACTGACCGTGATGCTCAGGCCGCTGGCTTCGATGTCGCGGAGTACGTCGAGGTGGTTCATGCCGTGGCTCCGATCACCTCGGCCACGGCGCCGGCGTCGGCGCGCTGCTCCAGCAGCGTGGCGAGGGTGCCGAGGTCGTGGTCGCCGAGCAGTTCGTCGACCAGCAGGTCGACGCCGAGCGCGTCGAGGATCTGGTACTGCAGCGAGACGGTCTGCAGTGAGCTGGCGCCGAGGTCGATCAGGGTGGCCGAGGCCGGGGCGTGCTCGATCTGCAGCGAGCTGGTGACCAGGTCGGTGAACCAGCCGAGCAGCGCGGGCTCGGCGGAGGCGGCCGGGGCGCCGAAGAACACCCGACCGGCGAGCTCGACCCGGCTGCCCGGCGCGAGCAGCTCGGGGCTGGTCGGCCAGCGGTCCGGCGCGGGCAGGCCGAGCGCGGCGGCGAGGCGGCCGGCGAACCGGGGCATCACCGGCGCGGCGCCGTGGGCGAGCAGCTTGGCGGCGGCGAGTTCGAGCGCGATCGTCGTCCGCGCCTCGTCGCGCCAGCCGGCGGCGTCGGCCAGCGTCTTCTCCTGGGCCGCGAAGCGCACGGTGTCCTGGACGATGCCGTCCAGCTCGGCGGCGGCCTGGTTGAGCGAGAAGCCGTCCTTGCCCAGGCTGCCGGTCAGCGCGGTGAGCCGGGCGCCGAGCCGGCCGAGGAAGGCGGTCTGCTCGGGGGTCCAGTTGCCGGCGTCGGGGGCGAGGCCGTCGTGGTGCTTGCGGACCCGTTCGCCGAGGTCGTTCAGCCAGGCCTGCCAGCCGTCGATCAGGGTCTCCCGGAGCACCGCCTGGTAGTCGTCCCGGCGGAAGTTGGTGCGCCGGCCCTCGGGGCGGGTGAGGGAGAGGAAGTAACGGACCGAGTCGACGGTGTCCGGGCCGAGGATCTCCTTGCCCCAGATCGCGTGCCGCCGGCTGGTGGAGAACTTGGCGCCCTCCAGCAGGTAGAACTCGTTGACGTGGTAGTCGATGTCGGCGTCCCAGCCGGGGTGCGCCAGCCGGTAGAGGGCCGGGTAGAGGATCGCGTGGTAGAAGCTGTTGTCGTAGCCGAAGAAGTGGACGATCTTCCAGTCCGGCTGCGGCTCGGCGGCCCGCCAGTCCTGGCCGAGCCGGCGGCCGAGCGCCTCGATGCCGTGCAGGAAGCCGTAGCTCATCTCCGGCCAGACCCAGATGACCTGGCCGGCGCCGGCCGCCTCGGCCGGGCCGACGCCCCAACTCGACGGGTGGGTGAGCGAGATGTCGAGCCGGGAGCGGCCGAACAGCCGCCCGGCGAGGTCGCGGAGCCGGGCGGGGACCCGGCCGGCCCGGTGGTGCGCGGCGATCTCCGCGTGGAACTCGTGCAGCGGGAGGGTGTACCGGTTGGCGGTGCCGGTGCGCGGCGGGGCGTCGGACCGGTTGGAGCGGGGCTCGACCAGGTCCACCACGGCGTTCGGTTCGCCGCACTCCTCGCAGATGTTGCCGCTGGTGCCGGAGCCGCAGGTGGGGCAGCCGCCCTTGACGTCGACCTCGTAGAGGTAGGCACCGGACTCCGCGTCGAAGAGCGCGGGAGCCTGCACGGTGTCGACCCGCCCGGAGTCGACCACCCGGGAGAAGAAGGCCCGCAGTCCGTCCGGGTAGGACGGGTCGTCGTTGGTGACGGTGTACTGGTCGAGCGGGATGTCCATCAGGTCGAGCGTCCGGGCGATCTCGGCGCTGTAGTGCGCCGCGGTCTCGGCCGGGGTGCGCCCCTCGCGGTCGGCCGCGCCGACCACGTAGCTCTGGAAGTCGTCGCTGCCGGTGAGGTGGAAGGCCCGGGTGCCGTTCATCCGCTGGTAGCGGACGAAGGCGTCGGCGCCCAGGTACGGCCCGGAGAGGTGGCCCAGGTGCAGGTCGCCGTTGGGCGTGGGCGGGGTGGAGAAGACGAAGACCGGACGGTCCGCGAAACCGGTGCGGTCGGAGCGCTGGGAGGCGCTCAGTGCCCGCTGCGCGTCACGCCAGTACTGGGTGACGAAGAGCAGGTCCGACTCGCCGGTGTTGTGCAGCACGTGGGACTCGAAGGGCTCGAACAGTGCCACCGTGCCGGGCACGGCGGGGTGGTGCTGGTCGCCGACGACGAACTCGCCCGAACCGGCCACGATCACGAAGAACTCGGTCTCGTCGTGGTGGTGCAGCTGCGAGCTGACCCCGGGGGCGACCCGCCCCCAGCCGGCGCCGGAGCCCTGGACGCCCTCGATGCCGTCGATGCTGCTCATGTCGATGCCGAACGCCTCGTGGAGCACGGCCTCGTCGTAACTACTGATGATCACGGTGACTCCCTGGCGTGGACGGAAGGTTGAGCAGGTCGGCGGCCTGCGCGGCGATGGCCGGGGCGAGCCGGTAGCCGGAGCCGTTGGCGGCGCCGGCGAAGACCAGTCGCGGGTCGGCCGGCAGGGTCCGCACCAGCGGCTCGCCGGTACCGCTGTAGGCGTCGCAGAACACCCGGCCCGAGTCGCAGTACTTGGCGAACTCAGGTGACAGTGCCCGTAGTTCGGCGAGCGCGTCGCGCAGGTCGCGATCGGACAGGCCGTGGTTGAGGGCGTCGGGATCGACGTCCCACTGCCGGCAGGTGTGACTGAACAGCCAGTACCCCTCCTCGTGCAGGGGCAGCAGGAAGGCGTCCTCCTCCTGGAACACGATCGCCCGGTCGCCGGGTTCGGGCCGCCGCTCGACGTGCAGCGCGACGATCTTCTTGACCCGGGCACCCAGCGGTGCGACCAGCTCCCGCCAGGCGGGGGCGGCCAGCCACGGGCCGGGCGCCAGCACGACCTGACGTGCCGTCATTTCCTGCTCCGGGCCGAGCTGGAGGACGATCTCCTCCGGGCCCAGCCGCAACGCGGTGACCTCGATCCCCTCGTGGACCTCGACCTGCGGCCGCAACTCCCGCAGCAGGCCGCGACTCAGACCGTGCACGTCCGCGTACTGGCCGCCCTCGACCTCCCAGACGCCGGCGCCCGCGGGCACCTCGACCAGGCCGCCGGGCAGCCCCGCGGTCTCGGTGGGCTTGGCACTGTCCAGGAAGTTCTCCCGCACCAGGCTCCCGGAACGGGCCACCACCGACATGGCCAGCCGGTGGATCGGCAGCTCGGGGCGGCGGCCGAGCAGCTCCGCGTAGTAGTCCTGGCTGTAGGAGGCCATCCGGCGCACCCGCTCGGTGGAGCCGCGTGGGAAGTGCAGACCCGCCGATCGGCGGCTGGCGCCCGCGCCGACCGCGTCGCGGTCCAGCACGGCGACCGACAGCTCGGGGGCGCGGGAGTGGATCTCCCGGGCGGTCAGACAGCCGATGATCCCCCCGCCGACGACGGCGATGTCGACCTCGGTCATCACGCTCACCCCTCCCACGGCGTGGTGGCGGCCGCCTTGGCGGACCAGTCGATGAACGACTCCAGCTGCTCCTGGTCCCGGACCCCGCGCAGCCGTTCGATGATCCGGCGGCTGCGCCAGGCGTTCAGGCTCAGGTTGGGGTCGGCCAGGCCGCGCTGCTGCTTGGCGGCGTTCTGCACGAAGATGTTCCGGTCGGCCGGGCCGTCCCAGCGGACCGCGTAGTCCTGGTCGATCCGCAGCTCGCCCCCCTCGCGCTCCAGCCGGTCGGCGATCGGCGCCAGGAAGTCGGTCGGGGCCGGCCGGTAGCCGGTCGCCCAGATGACCACGTCCGCGTCGTAGCGCTCTGCGCTCTCCGGGTGGTCGTTGTGCCGCACCCGCAGCTCCCAGCCGCCGACGGCGCCCGGGCTCACCTCGGTGACCTCCCGGTTCGGCGCCAGCGCGACCAGGTCCTGGGTGCCCTCGATGAAGCGGTGCACGTAGATCCGCTGGTAGATGTCGCGCAGGGTGGACTCCGACACGCCGTCGCTGGTGAGGGTGTGCTCCCGGTTGAACCGCTCGCGAGCCTCGGGGGCCAGGCCGTGGAAGTAGTCCGAGTGGTCGGGCATGTAGAAGTCGTTGGTGAAGGGCGAGTCGTCGATCGGGAAGTAGTTGCGCCGGCGGGAGATCCAGGTGACTCGGCGGGGCAGCTCGTGGCCCGGCCGGGAGATCAGGTCGAGGAAGGCCTCGGCACCGGACTGCCCGCCGCCGACCACCGCGACCCGCTTGCCGACCAGGCCGCGCGCCTTCTCCACGAAGTCGCTGATGTGGAACTGGGTCGGGCCGAGCAGGCCTTCGGCCAGCGCCGGCACCCAGGGCCGGGTGCCGACGCCGAGCACCAGGTTGTCGGCCGTCACCGTGCGGCGGCTGGTCCGGACCACGAACCGGTCCGCGAAGTCGACCGACCGGACCTCCTCGCCGAACACCACGTTCTCGTTCCGCCGGCTGGCCCACTCCAGGTAGTTGCGGAACTCCAGCCGTGGCACGTCCGAGAACTGGGCGTTCAGGAAGTGGTAGATCCGGCCCTGGTCGTGCAGGTAGGACAGGAAGGAGAACGGGTTGGTCGGCTCGGTCAGACTGACCAGGTCCTTGAAGAGCGACACCTGCAGCGTCGCCCCTGGTATCTGCTGTCCGTCGTGCCAGCCGAAGCTCGCCCTTCGGTCGAGGAAGAGGTTCGACACCTCGGGATGACCGTGCAGCAGTGAGGCCAGGCTGAGGTTGGCCGGGCCGGCGCCCACGCCCACGCAGGTGAAGTGGGCGGGTTCGAACTGGGTGGATTGCTGGGACATGTCGGCCTCTCTTACTCGGGTGGCGATTCGGGAGAACCGGGGCGTGCGGGAAGGGTGGGGCGTCGGGCGGGCCCGGGCGGCGGTCAGGCCGGATCGACTCAGGCCGTCTCGCGGAACCGGAAGCCGATCCCGCGCTCGGCCAGGAAGGCCAGCCAGCGCTCGGCCTCCTCGGGCGTCTCGGCCGCCCGGTGCAGCCCGGCCGGGAGCTCGCCGGACAGGATCCGGGTGATCCCGTAGGCGAGCGGCAGCGAGACGCAACGGGCCATCGCGCTCTCGGTCTCGCTCCCGACCAGGTCGAGCAGGTACTCACCGGACCAGCTCCGGCCGCCGGTCGCCCGCAGGCTCAGGGCGACGGCCAGCACCACCCGGTCCCGGTCGGTGTCGGTCATCGGGTAGCGGGCCGCGAGGTCCCGGGCCAGCGCGCCGATCCGCGCGTCGTCCCCGCCGGTGAGCGTGGCGAACACCGGCTCCCAGGCCGCCCGCCAGCCCTCCAGCCGGAGCGTGCCGCGGACGAAGGTCGCCAGCCGCCAGCCGGACGGCAGGCCGTACTGGGCGACGAACGGGAGGCTGTCCCGGTTCGGGTACACCTCGAACGGCTCGCCGTCCAGCAGGTGGGTGCTGGTCGCCTCCCACGGGCGCTCGGCGGTCCGCTCCGCGCCCTCACCGATGTACCGGGCCGGCGATCGCAGCGCGGAGAGCACCCCGTTCGGCGCCCAACTGAACCGGTAGCGGAAGTCGTTGGGCACCGCCGGGACGCCGCCGCAGTACGACGTGAAGTCCGCGTCGACCGCCACGCCGGGCAGCGCGGCCTGCCCGCGCGCCACCAGCAGATGGGCCATCAGGTGGTCGATGCCCGGGTCCAGTCCCGCCTCGGTCAGCACCACGGACCCGCTCGCGGCGGCGTCCCCGGCAGCTGTCCGGAGCTCCGCGGAGACGTAGCTGGAGCAGGCGAAGTGCGCGCCCCGGCGGACGCACAGCTCGACCAGCTCCGGGTGCCGCGTGGCGGGCAACATCGAGACCAGCACGTCCCCGGGGGCCAGCTCGGCGGCCAGCGCGTCGAGGTCGAGGGCGCGCACGGCGGCCCGGCCCAGGAGGCCGAGTTCGGCCAGCCGCCGCTCCGCGCGCTCCTCGGTGCGGCCCCAGAGCACCACCTTCGCGGCCTGCTCGCAGACCAGCCGCAGGCCGCTGGTGCCGGTGGACAGACCGGTGCCGACCCAGTGGACCGTTCCGCTGGCGGTGGATATCGCGGCTGTCGCATCAGACATGGTGAACCTCCAGGTCGTTCGCGCGGCAGGCGGCGACGAAGTCGTCCGCGCAGCGCCGCCAGGGCGAGGCCGGGTCGTCGTCGCCGAGCAGCGGCAACTGCGGCGACAGCTCGGCGGAGAAGGCGCGGCTGGCCTCGGCGGGCAGCAGCGAGGGCAGGTTGTCGATCGCGATCAGGTCGAGCGGCTTGGCCTCGCGCAGCCGCCGGACCGGCTGCCGCCAGTCGGTGACCGTGTCGTACACCGGCAGCACGTTGAGGTCCGAGGTCACGTCGCAGGTGACGTCGGAGATCACGGAGAGCCGGCGGCGCGGATCGTCCAGGTCGGCGGGGCGCAGGAAGGGCGGGATCGGCCGGGTGGCCAGCACGGTGTTCAGCAGGACGTCGTGGTCGAGCAGCGCCGCCCGGTCGAGCTGTCGGGTCTCGGCGACGTCCCACTCGGTCGGGGTCAGCCCGGCGGTTCGAAGCGCGTCGACCGCGCCCCGGCCGCAGCGGCCGAGCGCCCCGATCACCAGCGCGGCGGGCGGCTCCGCGACGTGCGGCTCGCGCAGCGCCGCGTCCAACTCGGCCTTGCCGAGCGGTTCCAGCGGGGTCCGCAGTCGGCCCCTGCCGTGCAGCACGGCGAGCGCCGCGCCGACGTACCCGGCCCAGTAGCCGAAGGCCGCGAGCCGGCGGCCGGCGGCGTCGGCCAGGTACTCCAGGTCGAGCAGCGTGCCGCCGCCCGCCACGAACCTGCCGAGCAGCTCACCGGCGCCGTCCTGGCCCTTGTAGACGTGCCCGAAGAAGATGTGACGATGGATCAGTTCCTCGGGCCCGTCGGGGAGTTCCTTCAGGCCGAGGATGTGGGTGTCGGCCGGGGCGGCGGTCCAGGAGCCGGCCGGCGCGGTGGCGCAGCCGGCCGCGACGTACTCGTCGAGCGGGTAGACCCGCTGCGGGGATTCCTCGACGGTGATCTGGACGCCGTGTTCGACCAGCCGTCGGGCGTCGTCGGGCACGATCGGGGCACGGCGCTCGGTCGAGCGCACCTCGTGCCGGATCCACAGCCGTGGCATGTTCGCCATCGGGTCGTTCCTTCCTGCGTGTGTCGCGTGGTGGGTCGGGTGGCGGGCGGGTTCAGAGCACCGGGATGCGGGCGTTGGCCAGCGGCCGGTACGCCACCTCGGCGGGCAGGTCCGACGACGGGTCGAAACCGCCGGCCAGCAGTTCGCCCAGCACACCGGCGGTGATGGCCACCGCCAGGTTCTCGCCGGGGCAGCGGTGCGCGGCGGCACCGAAGGTGAAGACCGCCGGCGTCGGGCGGCCCGGCCGGAACGCGTGCGGATCGGCGTTGACCGCGGGGTCGCGGTTGGCCGCCGCCAGCAGCAGCAGGATCGGCTGTCCCGGTTCGACCAGGGCCTCCCCGTGCTTGAACGGCTCGGCCGCGAACCGCCGGGTGTTCTGGATCGGCGCGTCGTGCCGGACCACCTCGCGGACCACGTCCGCCAGCTGGTCGGCCGAGCGCGGCAACGCGGCGTCGCGCAGCGCCAGCAGGCTGTTGCCGATCAGGCCGGCGGTGGCGTCGTAGGTCTGCGAGAGGAACCCCACGGCGTTCGCCAGCAGCGGCCCGGTCTCGGCCCAGTCGTGCCGGCCGGCCGCGCCTACCAGCGCCCCGAGCAGCCCGGTGGGCTCCTGCGCCAGCCGAGGCCCGAGCAGCAGCCGCAGCCGCTCGGCGGCCACGGCCGCCGCCCGCTGCTGCTCCGGGGTCGCCGAGGCCGGGATGCACTGGACGAAGTCGCCGATCAGCCGGGCCGCCTCCGCGTCGGCGCCCTCGTCGAGCCCGCACAGCGCCGCCACCACCTGGGCGGGGACGGCGAACATCAGCTCCAGCAGCCGAGGTTCGGCCCCGGCAGCCAGTACGCGCCGGGTCCGCTCGGCGGCCAGCCCGGCCGTGTGCCCGAGGTCGGCCGTCAGCAGCGCCTCGACCACCACCCGCTTGAGCCGCCGCTGGACCGGGCCGTCGGTCATCCGGACCAGGTCGCCGAAGACCTCGCCGGCGGCGGTCCCCAGCAGACCGGTCGGCACCGGCTCGGCCGGCGGGCGCACCCGGCAGTCGGCGGACCGCAGCACGGCGGTGACGGCTCGCGCGTCACTCGCCACCCACGCCGACACCGACTCGTCGTAGGCGAAGGGCCGTTCGGAGACCAGGGTCGCGTAGTAGGGGTAGGGATCGGGGTGCCGGACGGCGTCGACCGGTGTGAGCATGAGGGTCGTTCTCCTCGGATGGTTCAGGTTCGGCGGGGCGGACGATTCAGCGAGCGCGGCGCGCGTCGAGCGCGCCGGCGATCGTCGACTGTTGAACCTCTGACGTGCCTTCGTAGACACGCAGCGATCGGATCTGCCGGTAGAGCCGCTCCGGCACGCTGCCCTGGACCAGCCCGGCGGCCCCGAACAGCTGCACGCAGCGGTCGACGATCCGCTGGGCCGCCTCGGTGGCGTGCAGCTTGGCGATGCTGGAGTGCTTGGCGAAGCCCCGGCTGCCCCGGTCGAGTTCCCAGGCCGCCCGGGCGACCAGCAGCGAGGCGGCGTTCAACTCGACCTCCATGTCGGCGAGATCGGCCTTGACGGTCGGCAGGTCGAACAGCAGGCCACCGTAGATCGAGCGCTGCCGGGCGCGGCCCTGGGCGGCGTCCGCCGCCCGGCGGGCGAAGCCGACGGCCGCCGCGCCCACCGTCATCCGGAACCGCTCCAGCAGGTCCATCGCGACCACGAAGCCGCCGCCGCGCCGGCCGAGCACGCTCCCGGCGGGCAATCGACAGTCCTCGAAGGCGAGATGGGCGAACGAGCGCGGGGCGATCACCTCCAGCGGCTCGCGGACCCGCAGGCCGGGGGTGTCCGCCGGGACCAGGAAGGCGGTCAGGCCGAGCGGCCCGGGGCCCTCGCCGGTGCGGGCGATCACCACGAACAGGTCCGCGATCGTGCCGTTGGCGATCCACGCCTTGTGCCCGTTGAGCACGTACTCGTCGCCGTCCCGCTCGGCGCGCAGGGCGAGCGCGGCGACGTCCGAGCCGGCCTGCTCCTCGGAGACCGCGAAGGCCCCGGCCAGCGTGCCGCTCGCCATCGCGGGCAGGAAGCGCCGCCGCTGCTCCTCGGTGCCGTGGCGCAGGATCGGCGTGGCCGCCAGCGCCTGGATGGAGAAGGCGAAGTCGGCCAGGTCCTCGGTGTAGGCGAGGGCCTCCCGGGCCAGGCAGAGCGAGCGGAAGTCGCCGTCGGCCGGGTCGGCTCCGCCCGACTCGGGTTCTCCCGCCGCCATCTGGTCCAGGAAGGCCAGCCAGCCGGCCTCGCCGAGCACCCGCAGGATGTGCCGGCCGGCCTTGTCCGGGGTCTCCTGGCGGGCCTGCTCCCAGAACTCGGCGCGGTCCTCGCACCACTGGCCCAGGGCCAGTGCGCGGGCGCGGTGCCGGGGTTCGTAGAAGGGGAGGTCGAGGATCTCCCGGTCCAGGGGGACGGGTCCGGCCGAGGGCGCGGGCCGCGGGGCGGGCCGCACGGTGTCGTCTCCCATCAGATCACCAGGTCCGCGGGCTGCGGCCGGTCGGCCAGCGACCTGACCAGCTGGTGTTCCACGAACCAGGCGAACGAGGCGTAGCCGCGCCAGATCCGCCGCCACTCCTGCTGCACGGCCGCCTCCCCGGAGTCGCGCCGCACCCCGTCCAGGTAGCTGACGACGATGTCGGCGGACTGCCGGGCATGGCCGGCCGAGACGTTGTCGATCGACAGGTGCGCCTCCTCGTAGCCGGTGTCGAGGTTGTGCCGGCGCAGCTTCTGGATCTCGTGCAACCGCATCTCGCCGAGCCCGAACATCTCGATGCCGAGGTTGTAGCCGAGGATCTCGTTGTAGAGGCTGTCCGGGAACAGCGACAGGCAGAGCTGGTGGATCGAGAACCCGTAGAGCTCGTCCGGCAGTTCGCCCTGGTCGAGGAAGTCCGCGGAGCGGATGTGCGGCAGCAGGACGTCCATGCTGGCCAGCACCTGCCGGATCAGCGTGATGTGGTTCTTGGCGAGGTCGCCCCGGCCCATCTCGTCCGCGTAGATCGAGAAGAGCATGGCGTCGCTCTGCCGGTGGTACCGGCCGAGGTTGCCGATCCGGTGAGCCCAGGTGCCGTCGATCAGGCTGCCGAGCGCGAAGGTCTTCTGGTGGAAGATCACCTCCTCGCGGTCGGGGATCTCCTCCAGCGGCCGGTACGGCTCGACCAGCTTGTCCCAGTAGATCCGGTCGACCCGCTCGTACAACGCCGGTGCGCTGTAGTCGAAGTAGCTGGCGTCGGTGTAGCGGCCGCCGGCGCCGTGCGCGAAGAGCAGCTCGGAGCGGTCGAGTCCGGCCAGCGCCAGCTTCCGCGCCAGCGGCAGCGTGTTGGGGTACGTCTCGATGTTCACCAGGCGGTGGAAGAGCTCACGGTCGTCCCTGGGCGCCGGCTCGGCGGTCACCAGGTCCGCCGGTGCCGGACCGGCGAGCGCCGCCTGCCAGTGCGCGGCCCGCGCCTCGCCGCTGCGGTCCGGGGTGAAGTCCAGGCCGGCGGGCTCGCCCTCGGCCACCGCCGCCGCCCAGGCCTTGAAGACGGCCGCCTCACGCTCGTCGAAGATCCCGAACATCGGGCCGCCGAACTTGATGGCCCGGGTGAACGGGCAGCCGCCGGCGCGCAGCGGTCGGAGCTGGCGGGAGGCGCGGAACTCCTTGACGAAGGCCGCCGGTTCGAAGTCCGGGTCCGCCAGCAGCTCCGAGAGCAGGTGCCCGCCGATCCGGACCGCACGGTGCTGCCGGCCCGCGAAGAGCCGGTGGCGCTCGACGATCTCGGCGACCCTGGCGTCCAGTGACAGGCCGCGCCGCCACTCGGCCAGCTCGGCCAGCAGCGCCACCTGCTCGCGCTCCAGCCGGACGACCAGTCGGACCGCCCGCACCAGCCGCCGCCACTCCGGCGCACCGGACAGTTCGGCGAACTCGGCCAGCACGGAACGGAGTTCGTCCGAACTGAGGGGCGATTCGGCCGCGTCGGTCAGCAGCTCGTCGACGCCGAGCGCGTGGAAGGCGTAGTGGACGCCGACCACCTCGGGCAGGTGGCTGGCGGGCAGCCGGGAGAGCGCCAGGTAGAACGCGCCGTGCAGGGCCGTCAGCGGACGGGCCCCGGCCTTGCGCAGGAAGTCGGCCTCCTCGATCCCCGGGAGCAGGACCCCGGTGTCCTCCAGGGCCCGGCGCCGCAGGTGGTGGAGCGAACGCGGCGGCTGGCCCGCGCCCTTGAGCACGAAGTGGTGGGCGAAGAGGCGGTTCACGATGACCGCCGGCTGGGTGGCCGGCTGCGAGAGGGTGTCCAGCCAGCAACCGCCGAGCAGGGCGAGCGGCGCACGCTGGCTCAGCACCGCCTCGCGCACCTCGCCCGGCTCGGGCGCGATCCGCCCGACCGCCGCCGCGAGCTCCGCGCGGGCCGCGGCCACCTCCGCGACCAGTTGCTCGACGGGGAGCTCCTGGGCGGCGTCGTCGGCCGGGAGGAAGGCGGCGAGCACGCGACGGGCGAGGAGCAGCACCGTCTCGGACTCCTGGTCGGCCAGTAACCGTTGGAACAGCTCGGTCGGTGGCCCACCGAGCAGCTGCTCCGCCTCGGCCTGCGCGGCCTGGCCGACCTCGAACGGGCGCGGTGGCAGTGAGACGATCAGATCGGCATGGGGATGACTCTGGTACGCGTTCACGGGGCACTCCACATCGGTGGGCGGGGGTCAGCGGCCGGAGGCGGGCAGGCGGCGGAGCAGCACGGCGATCCGCGATCCCGGGACGCTCACCGCCAGGACGTAGTGCCCGCCCTCCCTCACCCGGCCGTCGGCCTCCTGGTCGACCAGGTTGATCAGCGGGTCCGCAGCGAAGCAGTGCCCGAAGCGGGTGATGTTCGCGGTGTAGAGCTGCTCGGCGATGAAGCCCGCCTGGCGCTCCTTCATGGAGACGATGGGCAGGAAGAGGTTGGCGTGCATCAGGCCGTCGATGTCGCCGACCTTCAGGCCGGCCGGCTCCAGCAGCCGGGTGTTGGCCTCGCGGGCCAGGTCGGAGCTGATCTCGTGCGACCAGTCCAGGGCGGCGGTGTCCTGTGCGCTCGCGGTGGACACGATCTCGTAGCCGTCCTCGGGCGCCGACCCGTCCGCGGCGGTGACCAGGCAGCCGGCGGCGCCGTCGCTGAAGAGCGCGAACCCCTCCATCCGCTCGGACTCGTCCTCCACCCGGTCGGTGGTGACGACCAGCACCCGCCGGTGCCGGCCGGCCGCCACCAGCGCCCGGGCGGTGTCGATGGCGGCCAGCAGGTTGGTGCAGCGGTTGAGCGTGAGGCCCAGGAAGGCGGCCCGGGCCAGGCCGATCCCGGTGGCGATCCGCTCCACGAACTGCCCGTGGGTCCGCGGACCGCCCGGGAACCGGGTCGAGCACAGCACCAGGGCGTCGACCGACGCCGGGTCCACACCGGCGGCCCGCAGGCAGGCGGTGCCGGCCTCGACGGCGAGCTCCTCCAGGCCGCGCTCGGTCCGGCGCACGGATCCCCAGCCCCACAGCGCGGCCTTGGGCACCATCCCGAGCTCCCTGGCCCGGTCCGCCAGTCCCTCGACCTCGGTGTGGTGCTGCGTCACCTCACCCAGCACGTAGTGCGGTTCCCGCAGCAGGACGCTCGTCCGGTTCATGTCGTCCTCCGCATCAGTCGGTTGGCCTCGGCGTACGGCAGCGCGTCGGCGGCGAAGCCGAAGGTGCCGTCCTGCTGGATCTCGCGCGCGGCGCGCAGCACGGTCGCCAGGGCGGCCCTCGGGAACGCCGAGCCGAGGCTGATCCGGCGCACCCCGAGGTCGCTCAACTCGGTTACCGACAGCCGCGGTCCCGCCCCGCCGGCGAGCACGTTGACCGGGCGGCCGACCGACTCGCAGACCGCGCGGATCGCCGCCGCGTCGGGCAGCCCCGGCGCGTACAGCACGTCCGCGCCCGCCTCCTCGAAGGCCTGCAGCCGGCGGATGGTGTCGTCGAGGTCCGGCCGCCCGTAGAGGAAGTTCTCGGCGCGGGCCGTCACGGTGAACGGGAAGTCCAGGCCACGGGCCGCCTCGACGGCCGCGGCGACGCGCTCGACGGCCTCCTTGAAGTCGTGCACGGGCCGGTCCGGTTCGCCGGTGGCGTCCTCGACGGAACCGCCGACCAGCCCGGCCTCGGCGGCCAGCCGGATGGTGGTGGCCACGTCGGCGGGGGTCGGACCGAAGCCGCTCTCCAGGTCCGCGGCGACCGGCAGGTGGGTGGCCCCGACGATCGCCCGGGCGTTGGCCAGCGTCTCGTCACGGTCCACCAGGTTGGCGCCGTCCGCGCGGCCGAGTGCGAAGGCCAGGCCGGCACTGGTGGTGGCCAGCGCGTGGTAGTCAAGTCCGGTCAACAGCCTGGCGGTTCCGGCATCCCAGGGGTTGGGGATGACGAACGCGCCCGGGCCGGTGTGGAGTTCACGGAAGGCGACGCCACGCCGGTACTGGTCCTCTGCGGCCAGGAGCATCGGAGGGGTCCTCTCTGTTGTGCCTACGCCGTCGAAGTGCGGCACAACCTAGATAAGTTCAACGTGCTCGGCGTGGTGCTGGGACGCGCCGGAGTCACTCCGAACGAGGTGACGCAGCAGGTCCACGGCCGGGGCCGGATCGGGGTCGAAGTAGAAGTGGCCGCCCTCGGCCCAGTGGTAGCGCGGCTTGTCCGCGCATTCCCTTTCCCAGAGCCGCAGTTCGGCTGCGCCGATGTGCGGGTCGGTCCGGCCGTTGATGAGCGAGACACCGATCGCCAGCGGCTCCGCGGGCCGGTACTCGTAGCCCGAGACCAGCCGGAAGTCCGCGCGCAGGCCGGGCAGCAGCAGCTCCTGGAGCTCCTCGTCGGCGACCACCTCGGGCGGCAGCCCGCCGAAGAAGCCCACCGCCTCGGTGAATTCGCGGCCCTCCAACCGGGCGGTGCGCACCACGCGCTCGGTGGGCAGCAGGGCGGGCGCGGAGCAACCGGAGGCGACCAGGTGGCGCAGCTCGGGCAGGTCGCACAGCCGGCGGGCGACCTCGAACGCGACGACCGCGCCGAAGCTGTGCCCGAAGAGGTAACAGGGCCGGTCCGCGACGGCGGCGATGGCCTCGGCGGCGCGGTCGGCGAGTTCGGCGACGGTCGACGGACCGGGCTCGGCCGCTCGGCGTCCCCGCCCGGGCAGGGTGACCCCGATCAGCTCGGCGTCGGGCTCGAGGAGGCGCTGCCAGCCGAGGAAGGTGCGGGCGTTGCCTCCGGCGTGCGGAAAACAGAAGATCCTGGGGTCCCGGCGGTCGCCTGCGGCCCGGGACACGAACCACGGTGAGTCCAGCATGCGGGTACTCGCTCTCTCCGACGATCTGCGATGGGGCGGTCCTGGCGCGGCGGGCGCCGATCAGGCGCCGGGAACCGTGGACTGCGGGGGCACGTTGTTCCAGCCGACGTCGCCGGCCACCTGGTGCACCTGCGAGTTCGGGGTGGTCGACGCGCCGCCGAGACCCGCGCCACCGAGGCCGTTGAGGCCGACCAGCAGGGCCGCGACCGCGAGCAGGGCGATCGGCAGCAGGCGGAAAAGGCGGGCGACGGCGGAGCTCGAGCTGTTTTGACGCATGACAATTCCCATCGTGTCGAGGAGCCGTTGGCGAGATCAGCGAGTGGGCCGAAGAAGGCGCGGAAGCGCGACACGGCGAGATCGGGAATGGCAATTCCACCGCGTTTGTTGCGTTTCCGAATACCGAATGATGCGGGCGGTGCGGCGGGTGAAGGGGTCGACTGTCGGGTACGCCGACAACCACCTCATTCAGTCGGCCCCGGCTGGTTGCCGGCGCCGCTGCCCGCAGAACCAACTCTCTGCTGCTGACATCCGAGGAGAAAGATCTAAGATGGGTCGGGTCTCCGCACTGCAAAAAGCCGAGGGATCCTCATGGGTATAGACCAGGGCAAATCGGACACGTCAGGAGAGATCGAAATGGGAAATGAGGCCGGCGGACCGGAAAATGGAGCTGATCGATCCGAATCGGAGGTGGTCGGGGCGGTCTCGCCGCCGAATTCCACGGGCGGGGTAACCCCGGATGTATTCACGCTTACCGGCGGGGCCGTCGAGGCGGCCGTCCGCGAGGCGC